>CAJMOM010000021.1:0-16766 GCA_905215005.1 uncultured bacterium
CCCAAGAAAAAGAAGAGTACCGGAGCCAAGCGCTCTCGCGTGACCAAGTCCGCCCAAGGCATCAAAGTCTCGATGCCAAGCAAAAAGAAGAAGTAGCTACGCGCCCTGGCGATGTTGAATTGGTGCCTTGTTCCTGTGGGGCCGTGGCGATGTTATGCTCTAACCTCGATTGTTTGAATTGCTTCGAAAAGAGGATGCCGTGATCTGCCCGCATTGCCTTAAGACTATCGAGGACGGCGCCTCGTTCTGCCCCTACTGCAACGCCTATGTGGGTCCGGGCGATGGTCCCGAGCACACCGAGTTCGTGTTCTGTGAGGGCTGCGGTGCCCGTCTTTCTCCGCATGATCGTACGTGCCCCAAATGCGGACGCCCCGCTCCGGGTATCCTCTCCGAGGACGCGGCCGCATCCGACCTTGCTGCGGGCCGCACGGCAGGCTTTCCGCGCCTAACGCAAGAGCAGATCGATACAGAGGTGCCTCATGCGCCCGCCTCGGCTGCCGCGGTGCTTTCGGACGCCGCCGACCCCAATGAGACCTGTGTGCTGCCGGCTTTCGATAAGGATTTCGGTATCCCCAAGGTCGATATTCCCACGCCCGTTTCCCTGCATGACGATGCTCAAAAACCCAAGCGCAAGGTGCATCCCGACGAGGACGCCTATCACAAGCACAAGCGTCATATCCCCAAGCCGCTCATTATCATCGCGGTCCTTGCCGTCGTTTGCGGCGGTGCCTATTGGTTCGTGACGACCGATCCCATGGGTGTTATGCCTGGCTTCTACGACCAGTTTGGCCAAGCTGCGCAGACGACCTTCCCCACGCGCCAAAAGGGCGAGGCGACTGAGGACGATACCAAGCAGGACGATTCTGCCGAGGTGGTCCAGGAAGAAACCGTGCTCACCGATGATCAGCTCTATACCAGGCTCGACGGTCTGTATCAGACCATCGTGTCCTACGGTGACGAGGACCAGATCGGTGAGGTCATCGATTCCTTTAACAACGGCTATCTCCGAACGCCGCTGTCCACCCGTCAGGAGCTGTCGCAAAGTGCCTACGCCCTGCGCGACCAGATCAAAAAGACGCAAGATGAGCTCAACAACCTTAAGTATCAGGACGATACGGTCTATGCGGATGACATCGCCCACTTAAAGCAGCTTGCCGAGTGGATGTATGAGCGCGTCGACGTGATCTGCCAGAGCTGGGATATCTCGCTGGCCATTCCCGATGGCGAGTCGATGAGTTCCCACCAAAGCGAGATCCTGGCGCCCATCGCGCAGAGCGGCAACAGCGCGCTCAACCAGTACGACGCCAACGTGGGTTCCTGGAAGCCGCAGCAGCGTTCCTAAAATTAGTTCGCCATAGTCGGCATGACCTACGTGCGCAATTGATGTAAGTGCATGCTTATTGCTACAATTCGTACAAATATGCTTTAAACGCACGAGGAAGGAACCACATGTTTGGTTTTAAGAAAGAGCTCTACACGCCCGAGTATCAGCTTGCCGGCGACGAGTGCGCCGTTATCGAGACGTCGAAGGGTACCATCAAGGTCAAGTTTGACGGCGAGGGCGCTCCCATTCATGTCGCGAACTTCTGCGAGCTTTCCACGATGGGTTTCTATGATGGCCTTAAGTTCCATCGCTATGTGCCCGGTTTTGTCATCCAGGGCGGCGACCCCAATACCCGCGACATGTCCGGCGCCGACGTTGCTGCCGGTCTTGAGGGCCCCGACGGCATGCCCGGTACCGGTGGCCCCGGCTACTGCATCAAGGGCGAGTTTGCCACCAATCCGCGCAACAGTCATGTCGATGGTGCCCTTGCCATGGCACGCTCCATGGACCCCGATTCCGCGGGTTCGCAGTTCTACTTCTGCCTGGGTGCCCAGCATAACCTCGATTCCGGTTACACCGTCTTTGGTACCACGGTCGAGGGTCTCGATGTGATTTCGCAGCTGCGTGCCGGCGACGAGATCGTCCATGTCGAGATCGTTCACGAGTAAAGGGGACTTCCTTGAATAGCCAGCTGATCCAACAGGGCCGCGCCGCTTACCGCGCGGGTGATTTTTCCGCTGCAGCCCAGATGCTTGGTGCGGCAAAGACTCCCGATGAGATTATGGGCGAGGCCGATCACCTTCGTGGCAACGCCTTGATGCACCTGGGCATGTATGCCGAGGCCGCCGAGGCCTATGCCGCCGCCCTCAACGACGGCACCTATGGCAAGCGCGGCGCGCTGCTCACCAACCGCGGCAAGGCTCTCGCCGCCGTGGGCGACTACACGACGGCCGCTCAGGCGTTCTCTGCTGCTACGCAGGATGCATCCTATGCCACGCCGTTCAAGGCCTATCTGGGCCTGGGTAACGCGTTGTTCCAGTCGGGCGACTATGCCAACGCGGGTACTGCCTTCCGTCAGGCTGCCATCGACGGCGCCAATCCGGCTCCTGCCGCCGCACTCGGCGAGCTTGGACGTTGCTTCATTAAGCTCGGCCGTCCGGCGGATGCCGTGGAGACCTACCGCACGGCTATCGACTTTGCCGGTCCCCGTGACGACACGCGTGCGCTCAACGCCGGCATGGGTCAGGCGCTTTCTGCTGCCGGCCGTCCCTCCGACGCACTCGACGCCTTTAACGCCGCTACTGCCGATGGCATCTACCAGCTCACCTCCGAGCAGGCCGATGAGCTTGCCCGCGTGCACGATTCGCTTGCCGCGCTGTCTGCCCAGACGGCTATGGCCACGGCTCCGGCGCCCGCGATGGACGCTCCTGCCGTCGATCCGCTCGATCCTACGGGCGCGACCGGTCAGTTTATGCCCGATCCCTCGGACACCGGCTTCTTTACACTGTCCGAGTCCGAGATGGTCCAGCAGGACCGTCAGGATCGTAAGCAGGCCAAGGTCCGTCGTCGCCATCGCCACACGGGTCTCAAAGTCTTCATCGTGCTGCTTCTGCTCATTTTGATCGCCGCGGGCGGTCTGGGCTTTGCCTACACGCGCGGCTTTGGCTTTCCGTCTCAGGAGTCTGTGGTTACCGATCTGTTCCAGGCTGCCGGCGACGGTGACACCGCAAAGGCCGAGTCTTGCCTGGCCTCGAGCCTGTCCGAGGACGCCAAGTCGATGATCATCTCCTCGATTCCGCAGGGCGCCACCGTGTCCGTCGAGGGCATGGATCAGTCCATGACCGAGACGACCGCCAAGGTGAAGGCATCGCTGTCCAAGGGCGGCGAGCAGGAGTACACCGTCAAATTCGTGCGCTCCGACAATCATATCGGCTGGGCCGTTTCCTCGCTCGATATGGATTTCTCGGCTGCTGACAACCAGTAGTGACCTTATGGGATTTAGCTTTGCCCGGCGCTTCACCGCAAGTGAGGTGCCGGGCTTGCGCTAGTATCATGAACTAGTAGTTTTCCAGCAATCATCCAACACATCAGGAGTTGCGTTGTTTTCTTTGATGGATATGTTCTTCGGTAGCTATGCGGGCGATCTTGCCATCGACCTCGGCACCGCAAATACGCTTGTCTCCGTGCGCGGCAAGGGCATCGTCATTCGCGAGCCCTCTGTTGTCGCCATCGACAAGAACGACGAGCGCATCCTGGCGGTCGGTATCGAGGCAAAGCGCATGCTCGGCCGTACGCCCGGCAACATCGTGGCCGTTCGTCCCCTTAAGGACGGCGTCATCGCCGACTTCGATGTTACCGAGGCCATGCTCCGCTACTTTATCGACAAGGCGTCCGAGAAGCGCTATCCGTGGACTCCGCGTCCGCGTGTTGTCGTCTGCGTTCCTTCCGGCGTCACGTCGGTCGAGAAGCGTGCCGTCTTTGAGGCCACGATCCAAGCCGGCGCTCGCCAGGCCTACCTGATCGAGGAGCCCATGGCCGCCGCTATCGGCGCCGACCTGCCCGTCGAGGAACCCACCGGCTCCATGGTCATCGACATCGGCGGCGGTACCACCGAGGTCGCTGTTATCGCCATGGGCGGTATCGTCGTCTCGCAGTCCATCCGTATTGCCGGTGACGAGTTCGACCAGGCCATCCTCACGCACGTTCGAGATGCCTACAACCTGGCCATCGGCGAGCGTACGGCAGAGGACATCAAGATCAAGGTCGGCTCCGCCGTGCCGCTCAAGGATGAGCTCGACGTCGAGGTCAACGGTCGCGACGTGATCACGGGTCTGCCCAAGACCGTGCGCATCGAGAGCGAGGAGATTCGTCGTGCGCTCAACAAGCCGCTCGACGAGATGGCCAAGGCCGTTAAAGACGCCCTCGATGCCACGCCGCCCGATCTTGCCTCTGACCTTATGTACTACGGCATTTTGCTGACCGGTGGTGGCGCTTTGCTACGCGGTCTCGACGTACGCCTGCGCGATGAGACCGGTGTTTCGGTCAACGTCAGCCCCACGGCGCTCGATAACGTCGTTAACGGCTGTGCCCGCGTGCTCGAGGCCAATGCGTTTGATGGTGGCTTCGTCCAGACCAATGCTTAATTTCCAAAAGGTGGATTCCATTTGGCACGATCTTCGGGTTTCTCCACAAATCTGAATACCAAGCGACAATCAACGGGTATGCGCCCGTTGATTGTTTTCAGCCTGATTTCGGTGTTGCTGCTCACGTTTTACATCCGCGAGGGCGAGGCAGGACCGGTACATGCCGTGCGTTCGGGCGTAACGACGATTACCTCGCCGGTGCGCTTTGTGGGTTCGGCTGTGGCGGCTCCTTTCAATGCGATCGGCAACGTGTTCTCTAACCTTACGGCGTCGCAGGACACGCTCGACGAACTTAAGAAGCAAAATGAGGAACTGACCTCTAAGGTTGCTGAGCTCTCCGAGGCTCAAAAGACCGCTGAGCGTCTGGAGGGGCTGGTCGGCCTGCAGTCGACCTACAACCTCAAATCGACCGCTGCTCGTATTGTCGGTGCCTCCGGCGATGCCTGGACCTCGACCGTTACCATCGACAAGGGCTCTGCCGACGGCCTTACCATCAACATGCCCGTGACGAGTTCTGCCGGTGTTATCGGCCAGATTATTGAGGTATCGGCCAAGACCTCTACCGTGCGCCTGATTGGCGACGAGAACTCGGGCGTGTCCGCTATGGTGCAGGACACGCGCGCTCAAGGCATGCTGCAGGGTCAGGCTGACGGCACGCTGCGTCTTGAGTACGTGAGCGTCGACTCCGATGTTAAGGTCGGCGACATCATCGTGACCTCGGGTATCGGCGGTGTGTTCCCCAAGGGCCTTCCGCTTGGCACCGTCTCGTCGGTTGAGAAATCGGCAAACGACGTGTACTACACCATTGTGGTGCGCGCTCAGACCACGGCCGAGAACAACGAGGAAGTGCTGGTCATTACCTCGCTGACCGACGAACAGTCGGCCTCTGATGAGGACGTGAGCACCGCTAATAGTACGCCGCAGGGAACGTCGCGTGATGCTGCGACCAAGACGAAGGACGAGAGCTCTGATGACAGTTCCGACACGTCCGAAACGACCGATTCTGGCTCGAGCGAATAGGGGGCATGTCCATGGATCTACACGAGCAGGGGATGAGCTCCCGCACGTTTGTGATCGCCGCCATCGTGTGCGTGCTGCTGCAGGCAGGCCTGGCACCGCAGATCTCCATTGCGGGCGGTCGCGTCAACTTCATGATTATCTTGGTGTGCCTAAGCGTGTTCTCGGGCGACCCGACCCGTGCCGTCGTGTGCGGTTTTTGCAGCGGCTTGTTTTATGACCTGTCCGCTGCCGTGCCGGTGGGCGTTATGTCGCTCCTGCTGACCGTGGGTTCTTTTGCTCTGGTGCACAGCGCCGTCGGTCAGACGGGCGGTACCCCGAGTGCACGCGGCGTCACTGTGGGCGCCTTCGCGCTCGTCATTAATGTGATCTACAGCATCATCTTGCTGTTTATGGGTTTGGAGACGAGCTTTGTCGTGGCGATCTTCGGCCATGCGCTGCCGTCCTCGATCCTGACGGGTCTGGTTGCCATTCCGTTTTTGATGTCCGGCGTCGTGCCGCAGTCCGGCTATGGATTCTCCGCACGTGGCGGACGCCAGGCGGGTATGCGCTTTAAGCCCAAGACCCGCAAGCTCAAATAGGGGAGGCCCGTAGATGTCTTCCCAGTTGACGGTTATTATCGCCGGTATCGTGCTGGTTGTGGCCATCGTGGTCGCGCTGGTCATCATGCGTCGTGGCGATTCCCGTTTTACCTACGATACGCAGCATGGAACGGCCCCGCGCGCCACCGAGGGCGAGGGCAATACCGCGGCGACCGCCTTTAAGGGCCGCTTTTCCATCCTCACCACGGGTGTGGGTGCGATGTTTGCGGCGCTTGCCGTCAAGCTGTGGGGCATGCAGATGGTCTCGTCGGACTATTACGAGAAGCAGGCCAATAGTAATCAGACTCGCACCGTTACCACACCTGCTGTGCGCGGCCGCATCCTCGACCGCAATGGCGTGGCACTTGTCCAGAACCGTCCCTCACTTGCTGTCGTGGCCTACCGCGATCTTGCCGAGGATGAGGTTCTGGTTCGCCATCTTGCCAACGTGCTTGGAATGCCTTACGTGGCGGTCCTTCGCAATATTCAGGACAATACAGAGGGTGCACAGAGCCTGCATACCATCGCGACGGACGTCCGTCGCTCCACGGTTGCCTATATTCAGGAGCATGCCGGCGAGTTCCCGGGCGTCAAGATTGCCGAGCGGACCGAGCGCCAGTATCCATATGGCGAGACGGCATGCCATATCTTGGGCTATACCGGCACCATTACCTCCGAGCAGCTCGAGGCCCAGAACAAGAAAACCTCTGGCGATGATGATGCTTCTGCTGGCAAGATTACGTACCAGTCGGGCGATATCGTGGGCCAGGCGGGCGTTGAGAGCTACTATGAAAACCTACTGCAGGGTATTCGTGGCGAGCAGACCGTCAAGGTTGATGCCTCGGGCAATGTGACCGGTCAGGCCGGCGCCGTGCCCGCGAAGGCCGGCTCCGACATTAAGCTCACGCTCGACCTTAAGATCCAACAGGCCTGTGAGACGGCGCTGGCGAGCGCTATCGAGCTTGCCAAGACCACTGGCTACAGCAATGCCGGCAACGGCGCAGTGGTGTGTCTCGATCCCAACAATGGCGAGATCCTGGGCATGGCGAGCCAGCCCAAGTTCGATCCGTCCGTCTTTATCGGTGGTGTCTCAAATGACGTGTGGACCGAGCTCAATGATGACAAGGGTTCGCACCCGCTGCTCAACCGCGCCATTAGCGGACAGTACATGTCGGCTTCGACCATTAAGCCGCTCTCGGCGCTGGCCGGTCTTGAGTTTGGAACCTACACTTCAACGCAGACAACCAACTGCACGGGTTATTGGACGGGTCTGGGCAAGGCTTGGGGCAAGCGTTGCTGGCTGACGTCTGGCCACGGCACCATGACGTTGCAGTCGGGTATCGCCAACTCGTGCGACCCCGTCTTCTACGACATGGGCAAGGCGTTCTTTTATGACGAGCAACATCCCGAGGGCCTGCAGGAGGTCTTTCGTCGCTGGGGCTTGGGCAAGACCTGCGGTATCGATCTGCCGAGTGAGGGCGCGGGCCGTATTCCCGATGCCGAGTGGAAAGAGTCGTACTTCACCGACGCCTCTGCCGAGGACCGCAAGTGGAATGCCGGCGATATGACCAACATTGCCATCGGCCAGGGCGACATCCTGGTGACGCCCCTGCAGATGGCGTGCGCTTATATGGGTCTTGCCAACGGCGGCAAACAGTACGTGCCTCACGTGTTTTTGTCCGCCGTGTCGCGCGATGGCGACGGCGATGCCTACAAGTACAACGGCAAGGGCAAGAAGAAGCGCCTGGAGGCCAAGATCAACAGCGATTCGGATTTGGCTCTTGTTCGCAACGGCATGCACGACGTGATTTACACGGCATCGACGTCCCTGGCGGCGCACTTTGGCACCCTGACGCCGCAGGTATACGGCAAGTCGGGCACGGGCGAGAAAAGTGGCGAGGACGAATACGCGTGGTTCTGCGCCTATGCACCGGCCGATGATCCCAAGTATGTCATCGCTACTGTCCTGGAGCAGGGCGGCGGCGGATCAGATACCGCGATGCATGTCGTGCGCGACGTGCTCGGCGTGATTTATGACGAGCCCGATACCTCTTCGGCCTCGGGCGATTCTTCGGTTCGATAGGAGGTTGCGGTGGATTTTTCTCCGGCGGATCTGTTCCGTTCAACCAAGACCGGCTCTCGCAGCAGCCTGGACCGCGTCAACAAGCAACTTTCGGCCTCGCGCGGCACGTTTCGCCAAAAGGTGCATATCGGTGTGCTCGTGGCTACTGTGGCGCTCGTCGCCTACGGTGCCATCATTATCTGGTCGGCTTCGCAGTTTAAGGCCGATGCTTCGTTCTCGCGCCATTTGCTGGGAATTGGCATCGGCACGGTGCTGGCGGTGCTGGTCTGGCGCTCCGACCTGCGCGGTATTTCCAATTTCTCGACGGCGTTGCTCGTCATCGACCTGATCGTGATCCTCTCGCCCAAGATTCCGGGTCTGTCCTATACGGGCGGTCTGGGCATGACGGGCTGGATCAAGATTCCCGGTATCGGCTTGACATTCCAGCCGGTTGAGCTTGCCAAGCTCATCACCATCTTCTTTATTGCTACGCTTGGCTCGCAGTATAACGGTCGCATCGATACCGTTCGCGACTACGTCAAGCTCTGCGGCATGCTGTCCATTCCGTTTTTGGCCGTCGTTGCCATGGGAGACCTGGGCTCGGGCCTGGTCGTGCTGGTTTCTGGCGCCATCGTCATCTGTATGAGCGGTGCACGTTGCGAATGGGTGCTGTCGACCCTGGCCCTGCTCGTGGGTCTGGTGGCCCTCGTCTTGGCGCTCGATTCGGTCTTTGATTCGTTGCTCGGCCACGATGTGCTTATCAAGCAGTATCAGATGAACCGTCTGACGGTCTTTATCGACCCCGATAATGCCGATTCGGACGATGCCTACAACCTGCAGCAGTCGCTTATCGCCGTTGGCTCGGGCGGCTTCTTTGGTATGGGTTTGGGCCATGCGACGCAGTCGGCCGGCGGCTTTCTGCCTGAGTTCCACACCGACTTCGTCTTCGCCTTCCTGTCCGAGACCTTTGGCTTTTGCGGTTCCTTTTTGCTCCTGTGCCTCTACGTGCTGCTGATCTTTTCGACGATTCGCGTGGCCTTTAAGTGTGAGTCGCTGTTTTTGCGTCTTTCGTGTGTGGGCATCGTTGGCATGTGGGCGTTTCAGACTTTCGAAAACATCGGCATGTGCATCGGCATGATGCCGATTACCGGTATTCCGTTACCGTTTATTAGCTTCGGTTCGTCTTCGATGATGATTCAGCTGCTGACGGTGGGTATCGTACAATCCATATGGCGGCATCGTTCGGGCGCCGCGTAACCGCTGGAGGGGTTTGCTATGAAAATTCCCGTAGATAAGCTGACCCGCGCTTTTAAGATGGGCGCGTCCGTTAAGAAGGATTCCGATACACCGGTGCGCGTCTCGGTCTATCTGGATTCGTCCGCCTCGCGCTTTCTGGCCGAGACGGTGCGTGACGCCTTTGTGCCGCAGGCGACCTCGGGCATTGTGCGCGTCGAGCGTCTGGGGGAGGAGCGAATTGCTCCAAAGACCGATACCGATGTGGTGCTGGTGCTCTCGTGTGGTTCCGACCGCTTGGAGAGTGCCGTGCAGGAGCTCGTGATCGCCGGCGCGCCCGTGTGCGTGCTTGCCGAGTCTGCTGTGGAGGTGCCGTTTATAGAGGAGTCCACGCCCATGCTCGGCGTGGTAGCGGCAACCGATAAGACGTATCTGCTCGAGACGCTGGCCCGCTGGATTCTCGATCGCACGGACAAGGAAACGGCTTTTGCGGCGAACTTTGCCTTTATGCGCATCGCGGCCGCCAATCGTATCATCACCTCGTGCGCGCTCACCAATATGGCGACCGGTGCGCTGGTGTTTTTGCCGGGCGCCGATTATCCCGTTATGGCGCTGGCGCAGGTGGGCATGCTCTTTGAGCTCGCTGCCGTCTTTGGACGCGGCATTAAGCCTGAGCGCGGCTACGAGGTCGCGGGCGTGCTTGCCGGCGGTCTTGTGATCCGCGCGGTCACCCGCGCGCTCGTCAAGCAGACGCCGCATATTGGGTTTGCCGTCAAGGCGCTCACTGCTGCCGCGGGCACCTATGGCATGGGCCGTGCGCTTGTTTCGCTCTACGAGCGCGATGTCGACTACAGCCGTGCCAACGAGGTAGTCACTGCCACGTTCTCCCGCGTTCGCGATCTGGTGACCACGGTCGCGGGCGCTGCCCGTCCTATGGCGTCCTATCAGGACGCATCAGATCTCGCTGCTTAGGGGTTTTCCGTTGCGCGTTGCATACCAAGATTGTTTTCATTTAATTGAGCCGCTACTCGCCAAGGTCGAGAAGCCGAGCCGCTATATCGATCACGAGTGGGGCACGCTTTCCAAGGCCGATGCCGACTACCGTTGCTGCCTGATCTACCCGGATGTGTACGAGGTTGGTCTGCCCAACCAGGGTATCGCCATCCTCTACAACATCCTTAACCAGGCCGAGGGCATCTCCTGCGAGCGTGGCTATGTGCCGTGGCCCGATATGGGTGACGCCATGCGCGAGGCGGGCATTCCGCTGCTCTCGCTCGAGGGTGCAGCGCCGGTCGCTTCGTTTGATATCGTCGGTCTGCATGTGCCGCACGAGATGGCGGTGACGAACTTCCTCGAGGCTCTCGACCTCGCCGGCATTCCGCTGTTAGCCGCCGACCGCACCGAGGACGACCCCATTATCATCGCCGGCGGCCCCTCGGTGTACAACCCCGAGCCGTACGCGGCCTTCTTCGATGTTATCCTCATCGGCGAGGGCGAGGAATCGCTGCTCGAGACCTGCCAGCTGCATCGCCGCCTGCGTGACGAAGGAGTCCCGCGCGCTCAGATTGTTGAGCAGCTCGCATCCATTGCCGGCAACTACGTGCCGTCGCTCTATGAGGTTCGTCACGACGAGCCCTGCTCGCCGCATGGCTACACCGTGCCGCGTGAGGGCATGGATGCGCCGACCGTGGTCTACAAGCGCGTCGTCGAGGATTTCGGCGCCACGAATCCGCTGTCGCAGTCGTGCGTGCCCTATGCGCAGCTGGTCCACGACCGCCTGTCTATCGAGATCCTGCGCGGCTGCGCCCGCGGCTGTCGTTTTTGCCAGGCCGGCATGACGTATCGCCCGGTGCGCGAGCGCTCGGCCGACCAGATCGTCTCGTCGGTGATTCAGGGTCTGGAAAAGACCGGCTATGACGAGGTGTCGCTGACCTCGCTCTCCACGACTGACCACTCCTGCATTCGCGACGTGCTCGGCAGGCTCAACCATCGCCTGGAGGATACGGGTATTCGCGTGTCTATTCCGTCGCAGCGTCTGGATTCGTTTGGCGTGGATATGGCCGAGTCGGTTGCCGGCGAAAAGAAGGGCGGCCTGACGTTCGCGCCCGAGGCCGGCAGCCAGCGCATGCGCGACATCATTAACAAGAACGTGACCGAGGAGGACCTGGACCGTGCGGCCAAGGCGGCCTTCGAGGCCGGCTGGAACCGCATGAAGCTCTACTTTATGATGGGCCTTCCCGGCGAGCGCGACGAGGACATCGTGGCCATCGCCAATCTGGCCGATCACGTGCTGGAACTCGGTCGTTCCGTGGTGCCCAAGGCTCGTCGAGGCTCGATCTCGGTGTCGATCTCGGTTTCGGTCTTTATCCCCAAGGCTGCCACGCCGTTCCAGTGGTGCCCGCAGCTCGACTACGACGACGTCAAGCGTCGCCAGAAGTTGCTTATCACGAGCGTTCGCAACCGTGCCGTCCGCGTTCATTACCACGATGCCGAGACCTCGCTCATCGAGGCCGCGCTGTCCCGCGCCGGTCGTGACATGACGCCCGTCATCATCGATGCTTGGCGCTCGGGCTCTCGCTTTGACGCCTGGGTAGAGCATTTCTCGCTCGATAACTGGAAGGAAGCTGCTGCCAAAAACGGCATCGACCTTAATGAGCTCGTGCACCTGCCCTACGAGTTGGACTGGCGCCTGCCGTGGGAGCACGTGAGCCCCGGCTGCACGCGCGGCTTCCTCGAGCGCGAGTACCGTCGCTCGCTCGAGGGCGTCACGACTCCCGACTGCACCCGCACGTCGTGCACCGGCTGCGGGATCTGCCCCACGCTCCACGCCAAGAATGTATTGATGGGTGATCGCGCATGAGTGAGCGCCTGACCGACAACCCCTCGCTCTTTAGGCTTCGTGTTCGCTATGGCAAGCGCGATCGCCTTAAGTACCTGGGCCATCTCGAAGTGATCCATACCATTGAGCGCATCGTGCGCCGTGCGGGGCTTCCCTATGCCGTCACGCAGGGCTTCTCTCCGCACATGCGCGTGGGCTTCTCTTCGGCGCTACCGGTTGGTACGTCGTCGACCTGCGAGTGGTATGACCTGTTTATGACCGAGTTCGTGGCGCTCGACGAGGCGTTTGAGCGCCTGTCTGTGGCGTCTCCGGCCGATCTGGCGCCTATCGAGGCGGCGTACATCGACGTGCGCACGCCGGCGTTGACGGCGCAGCTCACGCGCCTGTCGTATCGCATCGACCTGCACTTGGATCCCGAGGCACCCGTAAGCGCCGACGAGGTGCGTCGTGCGATCGACGCGTTGCGCGCGGACCATGGCATCGACTACGCGCGCGGCCAAAAGAGCAAGCGCTTGGATTTGGATCACACGCTCGTGGGCTATGAGCTCACGGCGGGGGAGCGCCCGGACCATTTGGTGCTCATACTCGACACCCATGCCGACAATGAGGGCTCCATGCGTCCGGAAATTTTGCTTTCCGCTGCTGATGTTTTGTTGCAGGGCTTGACCCCGGGCGTGGATGCACCTATTGTTTCCACCGGTATGCAAGACCTCGTGACCATCTGCTCCTACGATGTCGAGCGTCAGAATCAAGCATGCGAGGACGACGAGGGCCGACTCGTCAGCCCCATACCTGTGCGAACTTGTGGATTTGCTCCACATACTCGTTGACGGGGGTATTTTCGCCTGCTACTATATTCGGCTGTTGCACTAACTGATGCATGAAGGGCAAGTAAACATGTACGCAATCGTTAACACGGGCGGCAAGCAGTACAAGGTCGCCACCGACGATGTCATCACCGTCGAGAAGATCGAGGGCAATGAGGGCGACAAGGTCACCCTGCCGGTTATCTTCCTCAACGATGGTAAGAAGATCGTCACCGATCCCGACAAGCTGGCCAAGGCCAAGGTTACCGCTCAGATCGTTGAGCAGTTCAAGGGCGAGAAGCAGCTGGTCTTCAAGTTCCACAAGCGCAAGCGCTATCGTCGTCTGAAGGGTCACCGTCAGCAGCTCACCAAGCTGAAGATTGTGAAGGTTCAGGCTACCTCCCGCGCCAAGAAGGCTGTCAAGGCAGAGGCTGAGGCTGTTGCCGAGGCTCCCGTCGCCGAGTAGATTACACTCGTAACGAAAGAGTAGGTATACACAATGGCACACAAAAAAGGACTCGGTTCCTCCCGTAATGGCCGTGACTCCCGCGGTCAGCGCCTTGGCACGAAGCGCTACGCCGGCCAGACGGTAACCACGGGCACGATTCTCGTCCGTCAGCACGGCACGCACATCCACCCGGGTGAGAACGTTGGCCGTGGTAAGGACGACACGCTGTTCGCGCTGGTCGACGGTACCGTTGAGTTCCACAAGGGTATCAAGCACAGGGTCAGCGTACGCCCGCTCGCGAACGCGTAATTCACCCTTCATAGAGCACATATGTGGGAGGCACTTGAGTTTTAGGATTCAAGGGTCTCCCTCTTTTTGTAGGAGGCGATTCTGTTGTCACAGTTCACCGATATCAGCCGCATTAACGTGTGCGGCGGCGACGGCGGAGCCGGATGCATGTCGTTTAGGCGCGAGGCATTTGTCCCCAAGGGCGGCCCCGATGGCGGCGACGGCGGTCGTGGCGGCAATGTCGTCATCCAGGCCGATGCTCAGCTGTCTTCGTTGATCGATTACCGCTTTAAGCATCACTTCCGCGCCGAGCGCGGCACGCACGGGCAGGGTGCCCGTCGTAACGGTAAGAGCGGCGAGGACCTGATTCTCAAGGTTCCTATGGGTACCGTGGTGCGCGAGCTCGACCCCGAGACGCAGACCCCAATGTTCGAGATTGCCGATCTGGTGCACGATGGCGAGCGCGTTGTCGTGGCGCCCGGCGGTGCCGGTGGCCTGGGCAACACGCACTTTGTGACGTCGGTGCGCCGCGCGCCCGCGTTTGCTCAGCTGGGCGAACCGGCCGAGGAGCACTGGATTGAGCTCGAGATGAAGCTTATGGCCGATGCCGCGCTCGTGGGCTTCCCCTCGGTGGGCAAGTCCTCACTCATCGCGCGCATGAGTGCCGCCCGTCCCAAGATTGCCGACTACCCGTTTACCACGCTCGTGCCGAACCTCGGCATGGTGCGTGCCGGCGAATATTCTTACGTCGTTGCCGACGTCCCCGGTCTCATCGAGGGCGCGAGCGAGGGCAAGGGCCTGGGTCACCAGTTCCTGCGCCACATTGAGCGTACGGCCCTGATCATGCATGTCGTCGACATGACGGGCGGTTTTGAGGATCGCGATCCGGTTGAGGACTATCGCATCATCAACCGCGAGCTCGAGCAGTATGGCGCCGAGCTTTCGGAGCGCCCGCAGATCGTCGTTGCCAACAAGTGCGATGCGCCGGGCACGGCCGACAAGATTTCCGACCTTAAGCGTGCAGCGCTCGACGATGGCCATATGTTCTTTGCTGTGTCTGCCGTGACGGGTGCCGGTCTTAACACGCTGATGCTTGCCGTAGGTGAGCAGGTGGCCAAGCTCCGCGCCGAGCTGGCGGTCTCCGATGAGCCGGTCGATCTGCGCGACGATGAATGGGAGCGCCGTCGCCTGCAGCGAGAGAAGCGTTTCCGCATTGTCCAGGAAGAGCCCGGTGCCTTCCGCGTGGTCGGTCGCGCGATTGAGCGCATGGTCATTCAGACCGACTGGGAAAATGAGGAAGCCGTCATTTACCTGCAGCATAAGTTTGCGCGTATGGGTGTTGACGATGCGCTCGAGAAGGCCGGTTGCCGTGCGGGCGACGAGGTCCGCATTTGCCAGCGCGCCTTTGACTTTGAGGGCGCCGAGGACTTCTCGGAATACGAGGACGAGCTCGAGGATGCAGACGTTGAGGTTATTGACGTAGCGGCCGAGGGTGCGGACGTGGCTGATGCCACCGAGGGCTCCGAAGGCACTACCGAAGTCGACGTTGTTGAGACCCCGGAGGGCGAGTAAGCCATGTCGCTGCGCGGTGGAATCGGTTTGCCCGAGCTGCCCATAAAAGAGGGTAAAGAGTTTCGGCTTGGCATTATGGGCGGCACATTTGACCCGATTCATTACGGGCACCTGGTGACTGCCGAGCAGGCGCGCGAGTCGCTCGACTTGGACGCTGTGCTCTTTATGCCGGCGGGCTCTCCTGCTTTTAAGCTTGACAAGCCGGTGACGCCTGCCGAGGACCGTTATGCTATGACGGTCCTCGCCACCGCCGCGAACCCGGCCTTTTTGGCGAGTCGGTTCGAGATCGACCGTCCGGGCGTAACCTACACGGCCGATACGCTTCATGCCCTTCGCGACTTTTATCCGCCGCAGGTAAAGCTCTACTTTATTACGGGCGCCGACGCGATTATCGATATCGTGACCTGGCATGATGCCGAACGAATCGCTGAGCTTGCTACCTTTATTGCGGCGACACGACCGGGCTTTGATATCGATACGGCGCGTGCCCGAATCAAAGAGTCGGGGCTGCCGTTCGACGTGCGCTATATTCAGATTCCGGCGTTGGCGATCAGCTCGACGAACATTCGTAAGCGAGTTGCCCGCGGCATGAGCGTGCGCTATCTTACGAGCGAGTCTGTGCTCGGCTACATTCGCAAGCGCGGTTTGTATGTCGATCTGGGCCAAGAAGATTTTGAGTGATGGGGGGTCTACGTTGTCGGTAGAGGATCAGTTTGAGGGCGATGAGCGCGCGCTGCTCAAGCGCATTCAAGAGCTGCTCGATGTTCGCATGAAGGATAAGCGCAAGCGCTATGTGCATTCGCTGGGTGTTGCCGAGACCGCACTTCATCTGGCCGAGGTCTACGGCGTTGACCGCTTTGATGCCGCTGCCGCCGGCCTGATCCATGACTGGGACAAAGTGCTCTCCGACGACGAGCTGGTCACGCGCGCTCTGCATTACGGCATTAAGATTGCCGGCTCTCCGTCTGCCGCGACGCCGCTCTTGCATGGCCCAGTTGCCGCCTATGAGCTTCCGCAGCTTTTCCCCGAGTTGTCGCCGGCCGTTTTCCAGGCTGTCGACCGTCACACCGTGGGTGCCTGCGACATGACGCCGCTCGATATGGTGGTCTTTGTGGCCGATGCCATCGAGCCCAACCGCCACGGCGACTATGCGCATGCGCTGCGCAAGATGGTGGGGGAGTCGACGCTCGATGAGTTGTTCTTCTCCTGTTTTGCGCAGGGTCTGGTCTATGTGATCCAGTCCGGGCGCTATCTTTATCCCACGGCTATTACGATTTACAACCATTACGCCCAGCTGCGCTAGCTTGGGCTGTCTAGAAAGAGGTATTCCATGGCCGATGAGACCATGACCGACGAACAGATTCTTAAGGCTGTGGAGCACAAGAGTTTCGTTGCCACGTCCGACCGCACTGCCGCCTCGCTGTCCGCGAGCGGTGTTGCCGCCGAGGATGTC
>CAJMOM010000022.1:0-16492 GCA_905215005.1 uncultured bacterium
GTATGTTTGGTCGCCGCGTACCCGCATCTCTGATGTGGCCGTGACGCTCATGGGTCCCATCTACACTGGCTTTATGCTGTCGGCTATCGTGCTGCTGCGCGATGCCGTGCCCGGTTTTGCCGGCGCCCTGCTTTCGGTGGGCGTTTGCGCGTCCCTTTGGGTCTCCGACTCGTTTGCCTACATCGTGGGCAGTCGTATCGGCAAACACAAGATGGTTCCCAAGATCTCTCCCAAAAAGAGCTGGGAGGGTTTTGCCGGCGGCATCCTGGGCTCGGTTTTGATTTGGCTCATCCTGTGGGCGACGCATTTCTACAAGCTCAGCCTGCTCTATGCGCTGCTGTGCGGCGTGGTCGTGTCCATTCTGGGCGTTATCGGCGACCTTATCGAGTCGCGCATCAAGCGCGGCGTGGGCGTCAAGGATTCCGGCAACCTTATCCCGGGCCACGGCGGCATGCTCGATCGTAGCGATTCGCTTATCTTCGGCTGCATCACCGCGCAGCTGATGCTGATGATCGGAGGCGTGCTGTAATGTCATTCCAGACGACGTATGGCCCCGATGGACGCCTCCGTGTTGCCATCCTGGGTTGTACGGGCTCCATCGGCACCCAGGCG
This sequence comes from uncultured bacterium, assembly GCA_905215005.1. Classification (GTDB taxonomy): domain Bacteria; phylum Actinomycetota; class Coriobacteriia; order Coriobacteriales; family Coriobacteriaceae; genus Collinsella. The sequence continues at coordinate 613 of CAJMOM010000022.1, forward strand.
CTCGATGTGTGCCGCCAGCATGCCGATCGCCTGCAGGTGACGGCGCTGTCCGTTAACTCCAGTACCTCCGAGCTCGTTGCCGCTGCCCGCGAGTTCTCGGTTCCGGCGGTTGCCGTGGCCGATGTCGCTCATGGCGATGACGCCGTGCTGCAGGAGCTGCCCGAGGGAACGAAGCTCGGCGTTGGCGCGCAGGCGGTTTGCGAGCTCGCGCGTCGCGACGATGTCGACTGCGTGCTCGTCGCTATTGTGGGTGCCGCCGGTCTCGAGGCGAGCCATGCGGCCTTGACCTCAAATAAGCGCCTTGCCCTTGCCAACAAGGAGTCCCTCGTCGTCGGTGGCGACTTGCTTATGCCGTTGGCGCAACCGGGCCAGCTTATTCCAGTCGACTCTGAGCACTCCGCCATCTACCAGTGCTATCTGGGGGAGAACCCACGCGAGGCTCATTGTATTTGGCTCACCTGCTCGGGCGGTCCGTTCTTTGGCCGCACGCGCGGCGAGCTCGACCGCGTGACGCGTGCCGATGCCCTCGCACATCCCACGTGGGCCATGGGTGCCAAGATCACCATCGACTCCGCCACCCTCATGAACAAGGGCTTGGAGCGCATTGAGGCCATGCATCTGTTTAACTGCGACCTCGATTTCATTAACGTGGTCGTGCAGCGTCAGTCCAAGATTCACTCTATGGTCGAGTTCGCCGACGGCTCCGTGATGGCGCACCTCGGTGCTTCCGACATGCGTATTCCCATTCAGTTCGCGTTCTCGTATCCCGAGCGTTGGGATACCCCGGCGCCTCGTATCGATTTCCGCGAGCTGGGGCAGCTCACGTTTGATGCTGCCGACATGGATACCTTCCGCTGTCTGGCACTGGCCGAGCGTGCCGGCAAGACGGGTGGCACCATGCCGTGCGTGCTCAATGCCGCCAACGAGGTCGCCGTCGATGCCTTTCTGCACGATGGCTGCAGCTTTACCGATATCGATCGCATTGTGGAATCCTGCATGGATGCCCACGATATGCAGGCGGTCGATTCGTTTGAGCAGCTTCGCGACATCGATGCGTGGGCGCGTGAAAAAGCTGCGCAGGTGCTCGCCGCAACCCGTTCCTAACCCATAAGGATTGCTTTTTCGTTTTATGGATACTGTTCTGAGCGTTCTTTCATCGGTCTTTTGGGGCCTGCTGATGCTTTCCGTCCTCGTGTTTTTGCACGAGGGCGGCCACTTTTTGGCGGCGCGTGCCTGCGGCGTCCGTGTGACCGAGTTCTTTTTGGGCCTTCCGTGCCGCTTTGACATCCATTACACGTCGCGTCGCATTGGAACTAAGTTTGGCGTGACCCCGCTGCTGCTGGGTGGCTACGCTGCCATCTGCGGTATGGATCCGACCGACGTCTCGTGCGCCGATCGCGTGCTCGCGGCTATCTATCGTCATGGTCGCGTGACCGTTGCCGACCTTGCCGCCGAACTTGAGCTGTCCGAGGGGGATGTGCTCGAGGCATGTGCCTTGCTCTTGGGTTGGGGCTCCATCGCGCCCTGGTATGAGGAAGGGGAGAAGCCCTCGCCGAGCTACTATCCCACCAAGTATCAGACGCTGCCGCGAGACGCGGCGGGCTACACCACCTTTGACGGCCGCCGGTTCGATCGAGAGCATGCGACTGCCGAGGGCGATGTGTGGGAGCTGCCGTGCGGCGAGGCTGATTTCTTGGCGCAAGAGCGTTCGCACACTTATCTTGGCCAGGGTTTTCTCAAGCGCGCCTTTATGCTGCTCGCGGGCATTCTCGTCAATATCTTGACGGGCTTTTTGCTGCTTATGAGCATCTACTCTATTGCGGGTGTCACCGTGCCGATGGATACCAACGTGATCGGTCAGGTTGACGAGGGGTCTATTGCCGCCAAGGCGGGTATCGAGGGCGGCGACGCGATCCTTTCGGTCGACGGTGTCTCATGTTCCACTTGGATGGACGTCTACGATGCTATCGGCAAGGCTGCCGGTAAGGACGATATCGCCATCGAGTACGAGCGTGACGGCAAGCAGCATTCGACCACGGTTGCGCTCAAAGAGGACGAGCGCCTAGGTGTGTATGCCTCTACGCAGGTGGTCCGTTTAGACCCCATCACGTCGGCTCGCCTGTCTTTCTCCTATGTCGTGCAGACAGCGGAGGGCGTGATGCGCCTACTCCAGCCGCAGCATACGATGGAGATTCTCGACCAGTCCTCGTCGATCGTGGGCATCAGCGTCATGTCCTCTCAGGCGGCTGCTGCCGGCCCCGTAACGTTCCTGTCGTTTGCCGCGCTCATTTCGTTCTCGCTGGGTTTTATGAACTTGCTGCCCATTCCCCCGCTCGACGGCGGTAAGTTAGTCATCGAGATTATTCAAAAGATTGCGGGTCGCGAGCTGCCTCTCAAGGCTCAGACGATTGTGAGCTATGTGGGCATCGCGCTCTTTGCGCTGCTGTTTGTCTATATGCTTCGTTCCGACATCCTTCGATTTATTCTGTAGGGGAGTGTTTGGATTGTCTTTAACCCATTCTTTGCCGCGCGAGCTGACGCGCCCCGTGCATGTGGGCGGCGTGCAGATCGGCGGCGGCGCGCCGGTGGTGGTTCAGTCCATGACCTGCACTGATACCGCTGATGCCCAGGCAACGCTTGGGCAGGTTCGCGCGTTGGCGCAGGCGGGCTGCGATATCGTGCGCGTGAGTGTACCCACCGAGGCCGCGCTCGAGGGCTTTCGTACCATCTGTGCTGAGTCCCCGGTGCCGATCGTCGCCGATATTCACTTTAACCATAAGCTCGCCATTGGTGCCGTTGAGGCCGGTGCTGCCAAGCTGCGCATCAATCCCGGCAATATCGGCGATTGGGCCAAGGTTGACGCGGTGATCGATGCTGCTGGTGCCGTGGGCTGTGCGATTCGTATCGGCGTCAATGCCGGTTCACTCGAGCAGGATATCGCCGAGCGCGACGACCTCACGCAGCCCGAAAAGCTCGTGATGTCGAGCGAGCGTTTTGTCAAGCATTTTGAAGACCGCGGCTTTACCAACATTGTGCTTTCGGCCAAGGCCCATAGCGTGCAAACGACGCTTGATACCTATCGAGCCCTCTCGCGCGAGATTCCCCATGTTCCGCTTCACCTGGGCGTGACGGAGGCGGGGACCAAGCTGCAGGGCACTATCAAGAGCTCGGTGGGTCTGGGTATTCTGCTGTCCGAGGGCATCGGTGACACCATGCGCGTATCGCTTACGGCCGATCCGGTTGAGGAGCCGCCGGTTGCCTGGGGTATTCTGCAGTCGCTGGGCCTGCGTCGCCGTGGCCCCGAGATTGTCTCGTGCCCCACGTGCGCCCGCTGCCAGGTTAACCTCATTCCCATCGCCGAGGAGGTAACCGAGCGGCTTAAGAACTATACCGCGCCGCTTTCGATTGCCGTTATGGGATGTGCCGTTAATGGCCCCGGCGAGGCTTCTGATGCCGACCTGGGCGTTGCTTGCGGACGTGGTCAGGCCTTGCTCTTTTCGCATGGCCAGATCATTGGTAAAGTAGCTGAGGACCAAATTGTCGACGCGCTTATGGCAGAGGTCGACAAGCTTATTGAGGAGAAATAAATGACCCGAGCAATGTATATGTCTAAGCTCTATGCGCCGACGCTTAAAGAGGATCCGGCGGACGCTGAGCTCGCCAGCCACCGCCTGCTGCTCCGTGCCGGCATGATCCGCAAGGAGGCCGCCGGTCTGTATTCTTATCTGCCGCTCGCATGGCGCTCGATCCGCAAGATCGAGAACATCGTGCGCGACGAGATGGATGCTGCCGGCGCCCAGGAGCTTATGATGCCTATCATGGTCGATGCCGAGCTGTGGCGTGAGTCCGGCCGTATCGATGCCTATGGCAAGGAGCTTGTGCGCTTTGACGACCGTCATGGTCGCGAGTTCGTCCTGGGCCCCACGCACGAGGAGACCGTCACGGCCCTGGTGCGCAACGAGCTGCGCTCCTACAAACAGCTGCCCGTCAACCTGTACCACATCCAGGATAAGTTCCGCGACGAGTTCCGTCCCCGCTTTGGCCTGATGCGCGGCCGTGAGTTCATCATGAAGGACGCCTACAGCTTCTCTGCCACGCAGGAGAGTCTGCAGGAGGAGTACGACAAGATGAAGCAGGCGTACGCCAACATCTGTGAGCGCTGCTACATCAAGGCCCTGCCCGTTGTCGCCGACTCCGGCGAGATCGGTGGCGATACCTCCGTCGAGTACATGGCTTTGGCCGACGCCGGCGAGGCTTCGCTCGTCTACTGCGATGATTGCGGCTTCGCCGCCGACGATGAGGCTGCAAGCACCAAGGTCATCGTGACCGAGGGTCCTGGCGACGGTACGCTTACCAAGGTCGAGACTCCGGGCATGGGCACCATCGAGGCTGTTGCTAAGTTCTTTGGGTTCCCCGAGAACGGCACGCGAAAGTCGCTGGCGCTCATCGACGCCGAGGGCAAGCCGGTCGTGGCCATTGTCCCGGGCGACCACGAGCTCAACGATTGCAAGGCCGAGCATGTCTTTGGCAAGGGCTATCGCATGATGACCGACGAGGAGCTCCAGACCTACGGTCTGCATAAGGGCTTTATCGGACCGGTTAACTTGCCCGAGGGCATCCGCCTGGTGTGCGACGAGAGCCTGCGTGAGTCCAAGCAGTGGGCCTGCGGCGCCAACGAGGTCGACTATCACTTTACCGGTGCCTGCCCCGAGCGTGACTTTACCGTCGACGAGTGGGCCGACCTGGTCACCGTCGTGGCCGGCGATCCTTGCCCACACTGCGGCAAGCCCCTCTCCGCTGCTCGCGGTATCGAGGTCTCCCAGGTCTTCCAGCTGGGCACCAAGTATTCCGAGGCCATGGGTGCCACCTTTATGGATGAGGACGGCAAGGAGAAGCCGCTTATCATGGGTTGCTACGGCGTTGGTGTGTCCCGCTCGCTTGCTGCCGTCGTGGAGCAGCACAACGACGAGCACGGCATCGTCTGGCCGGTCTCCGTTGCCCCGTACGAGGTCGCGGTGATTCCGCTCGATCCCAAGAAGGAAGAGTGCGCTACCGTCTGCGAGCAGATCGTTGATGGCCTGTGTGCCGAGGGTATCGAGGTCGTCGTCGACGATCGCGATGAGCGTCCGGGCTTTAAGTTTGCCGATAACGACCTCATGGGCTTCCCGTATCAGGTGGTTTTGGGCAAGCGCGGCCTTAAGAATGGCACCGTTGAGCTCAAGGACCGTTCCACGGGCGAGCGTGAGGACGTGGCGATCGACGAGGTCGTCGCCAAGGTTGCCGAGCTTGTTAAGGCGGCTCGCCGTTAATCGACGATTTCGCTTGTAGTTCGATATACGGGACGGCCCCGCATTTCTCCAGATAGGGGAGATGCGGGGCCGTCATTTTACCTTGCCTGCGTGCTCAATCGCTAAAAGGAAAACCCCACAGCCCATATGAGCTGCGGGGTTTTCTTGTGCCTCCGATGCGAAATAAATCGCTCAGATATTACTGATAATCGACGACGTCGATCCAGTTCTTAAGGAACTCATCGTTCACGTTGCGCTTACGAGCGAGCTCGGAAGCGGCGACGATGCTCGTCCACTGACGCACGACCTGCATGGGCATGTCGGCACGGTCGCAGTAGAGCTCCAGGTAGGCCTCGGCCTGGTCCTTGCTGTTGAGGGCAAAGAGCAGGTAGGTGGTGGCAACGTCGGCAGCAGGGGAGCCCTGGGTGGCGTGTGCCCAGTCGCACACATAGAGCTGGCCGTCGTCGCCGACGATGACGTTGGAGGGGTTGAAGTCGCCGTGGCAGACCTTGAACTCCTTGGTCATGCCGTCCAGACGCTCCTGAAGGTTGTAGCGCGTGGTGGCATTGAGCTGATCAAGGCTGTCGATCATGCGGGCGTACTTGTCGCGCTGACGGTTGAGCAGCGGGGAGGTGTAGCCGTGGATCTCGATCTGGAGGTCGACGAACATCTCGAGGTACTCACCAAAGCGCTGGGGCTCGGCAGTCATCTTCTCGGCAAGGGTGGTGCCCGGAACCTTCTCGGTCACGAGCGCCCAGCCGTTGGCGTTCTCGAGCTGGGAAACCTCGAGCGCCTTGGGGCTGCGGATGCCGCACTCATTGATGCGGGCAAGATTCAAAGCCTCGTTGAACACGTCGGAGACAGGCTTGGTCTCGTTAAAGACCTTGACAATCTTGTCGCCCAGGTCGTAAACGACCTTGTTGCCACGGCGGACGAGCTCGGTCTTGGAATCGGGTAGCAGCATGGTTGCATCCTTTCAACGATGCGATAGAAGCGACGGCGGGGGTGTGTGAAGCACCCGTGCACCCCCGCCGTTAAAAACCGTGCTAAAACTAGCAGACGGCGTAATCCTGGGGCTCGCGGCCGTAGTAGGCGTCCAGGTAGAGCTCCTTGATCTCGCTCATGAGCGGGTAGCGCGGGTTGGCGCCGGTGCACTGGTCGTTGAAAGCCTGCTCGGTCATTTCGTCGAGGGTGTCGAGGAAGTACTGCTCGTCAACACCGTAGTCGGCGATGGTCTTCTTGACGCCGATGAAGTCCTTGAGCTCTTCGAGCTTCGTGATGAAGTTCTCGAAGACCTCCTTGTCGTCCTTGCCCTCGATGCCGCAGTACTTGGCCATCTCGGCGTAGTTGTGCAGCGCGTTGGGGTAAGGATACTGGGAGAAGGTACCCATCTTGACGGGAGCCTCGGCGGCGTTGTAGCGCATAACGCGGGTCAGGATGACAGCGTTTGCGAGGCCGTGGGGCAGGTGATGGAAAGCGCCGAGCTTGTGGGCCATGGAGTGGTTGAGGCCCAGGAAGGCGTTGGCGAAGGCCATACCGGCCATGCAGGAGGCGTTGTGCATCTCCTCGCGGGCGTGCGGGTCCTTGGCGCCGTTCGTGAAGCTGGAGGGCAGGTTCTCGAAGACGAGCTTGGCAGCGCGCTCGGAGAGGCCCTTGGTGTAGTCGGAAGCCATGATGGAGACGTAGGACTCGATGGCGTGGGTCATGACGTCGATGCCGGAGGCAGCGGTCAGGCCGCGCGGGGCGGTCATGCAGTTGTCGGCGTCGACAATAGCCATGTTGGGGAGCAGCGCGTAGTCGGCGAGCGGCCACTTGATGCCGGTCTCCTTGTCGGTGATGATGGCGAACGGCGTGCACTCGGAGCCGGTACCCGAAGAGGTCGGGACGGCGACGAAGTAGGCCTTCTTGCCCATCTCGGGGAAGGTGAAGATACGCTTGCGGATGTCCATGAAGTCCATGGCCATGTCCTCAAACTTGCACTCGGGGTGCTCGTACATCATCCACATGATCTTGCCGGCGTCCATAGCGGAGCCACCGCCGACGGCGATGATGACATCCGGCTCAAAGAGAGCCATCTGCTTGGCGCCGCGACGTGCGCACTGCAGCGACGGATCGGGCTCGACGTCGTAGAAGCAGTCGTGGGCGATGCCCATCTCGTCGAGCTTGGCCTCGATGGCGCGGGTGTTGCCATTCTTGAAGAGGAACTGGTCGGTGACGATGAAGGCGCGCTTCTTGCCCATGACGTTGCCAAGCTCGTCGAGCGCGACGGGCGTGGAACCCTTCTTGAAGTAGACCTTCTCGGGAGCGCGGAACCACAGCATATTCTCACGGCGCTCGGCCACAGTCTTAACGTTGATCAAGTGCTTCACCCCAACGTTCTCGGAGACGGAGTTGCCGCCCCAGGAGCCGCAGCCCAGGGTCAGAGACGGCTTCATGCCAAAGTTGTACAGGTCACCGATGCCGCCGTGCGAGGACGGGGTGTTGATGACGATACGGCAGGCCTTCATGACGTGCTCGAACAGGCTGATCTTCTCGGCCTGGGCGGGGTGCACGTACAGAGAGGCGGTGTGGCCCGGGCCACCGGCGAGCACGAGGTGCTCGGCCTTGTCGACGGCCTCCTGGAAGTCCTTGGCGTGGTACATGGCCAGGACCGGGGAGAGCTTCTCGTGGGAGAACTCCTCCTTGGCGGGGTCGGTGGAGGTGACCTCGGCGATCAGGATCTTGGTCTTGGCGGGAACCTCGATGCCGGCGAGCTCGGCGATCTTGGCAGCGGCCATGCCGGGGATGCGGTGATCGAGGGCGCCGTTCTTGAACATGGCGGCACGCAGGGCCTCCATCTCGGCACCCTGCTTGACGAAGTAGCAGCCGCGCTTCTGGAACTCGGCCTTAACCTGGTCATAGATGCTGTCGATGACGGTCACGGACTGCTCGGAAGCGCAGATCATGCCGTTGTCGAAGGTCTTGGAGTGGATGATGGAGTTGACGGCGAGCAGCACGTCGGCGGTGTCGTCGATGACGACCGGGGTGTTACCGGCGCCAACGCCCAGGGCGGGCTTGCCCGAGGAGTAAGCGGCCTTGACCATGCCCGGGCCACCGGTGGCGAGGATGATGTCGACGTCGCGCATGACCATGTTGGTCAGCTCGATGGAGGGAACATCGACCCAGCCGATGATGCCCTCGGGGGCGCCGGCCTTGACGGCGGCGTCAAGCACGAGCTTGGCGGCGGCGATGGTGCACTTGGCGGCAGCCGGGTGCGGGGAGATGATGATGGCGTTGCGGGTCTTCAGGCAGATCAGCGTCTTGAAGATCGCGGTGGAGGTGGGGTTGGTCGTCGGGATGACGGCGCCCACGATGCCGATGGGCTCGGCGATCTTGGTGATGCCGTAAGCCTCGTCGCGCTCCAGGACACCACAGGTCTTGGTGTTCTTGTAAGCGTTGTAGATGTACTCTGCGGCGTAGTGGTTCTTGATGACCTTGTCCTCAAGAACGCCGCGGCCGGTCTCCTCGATGGCCATCTTCGCCAACGGGATACGAGCCTTGTTGGCGGCCATGGCGGCCTCATAGAAGATCTTGTCGACCTGCTCCTGCGTGTACGTAGCAAAAAGCGCCTGGGCCTCTCGCATCTGAGCGAGCTTAGCCTCAAGCGCCTCTACGTTGTCCACAATTGCGGGAGTAGTGTTTTCCGGTGACTTTTTCACCATTTGTGTCTCCTTGCGATCGGAGATTTACCCTACGTCTTGCATGATAGCAAGAAATTATTCGGTGAACGGTAAGATTCCCGTAAAAGGCACACTAAAACGCTTCAATATACTGAAGCGTTTTAACTAAAACTATTTGCCTGCTCCACCGCCCCGCTCGTTGGGGACAGACTTACATGAGTGCTTTCACTCATTGGGGACAGACATCGATTTGCCATTTTGCCGTTCTGGGCCTGTTTTTGCCGCTCATTGGATATAAATAGATCACAGGCTCAGCATTTCGCGTTCCTTCTCTCCTTTTAGGTGTTGCCTGTTCAGTTTTGAAAGGAGAGATTTATGCCTCGATGCGCCCGTGCCGTTTCGCTCACCGGCTATTACCACGTCTTTGACCGCGGCAACTCCAAACAGATTATTTTTGAAGATGACTCCGACCGTTATCGTTTCTTATCGGATATCTCGGACAGGTTTGCGCGCCATAAAGTGGCGGTGTTAGCTTGGTGCCTTATGGACAACCACTTCCATTTGATGATTGATGACCCATTTGACAACCTTTCAAAGGCAATGCAGTGCGCGCTGACGGCATATGCTAAGTATTTCAATGGGAAAACGGGGAGAACGGGACATCTGTTTGACAATCGCTATTCGCGGGTCGCGGTTGAGTCGGACACGCAGGCGGTGCAGCTGCTCGACTATATTCATCTCAATCCCGTGAAAGGTGCGCTTGACTCGCTCGAGGCGTACCGCTGGTCAAGCTATAAGGCGTATCAGCTGGGCTATGATCCCTTTGACATCTGTGATGCGGCCCCTATGCTCGATATTGTCGGAGGCTCCCGTTGCTATTGCGAGCATCTCGAGGAAGTTGCCGGGCGCATCTGGTCAATGGAGGTTCTTCCACGCCGGCGGATCCCCGATGAGGAGGCCCTTTCCGTTGCGCGCGAAGTTCTGCCGAGCATAGATCCTGCACTGCTCAAAGCCCTGCCACGCCCCGAACGCGATGCGTGTCTGCTGAGGCTCAGGCGGGCGCATCTCACGGTCAAGCAAATTGCCCGTATCACCGGCATCGGCGCTACAAGCGTGACCAAGGCAACTGCAGGCTGGAAGGATGCTGCGTGAGGCAGAGGCCGGAGCCAGTCAGTGCGCCGCATGCGTGCTTCATGTCTGTCTCCAATGCGTGAAAGCACTCATGTAAGTCTGTCCCCAATGAGTGCAATGAGTGCAAAAAGGCGCCCTCCGTAGGGGAGGGCGCCTTTGGTAAGTTCTATATGAACGCGAGGTCTTTGACCCGGAGAGTCCGAGGTACTTGTTGGTAAGACCTTATTTAGGAGCGCGCAACCTTGCCGGACTTGAGGCAGGTGGAGCAAACGTTCATCTTGCGACGGTGACCATCGACGACGACGTAGACGCGCTGGATGTTGGGGCGGAACTTACGGTTGGTGACGCGGTGAGAGTGGCTGATGGAGCGACCGGCAACGGGGTGCTTACCGCAAACTTCGCAAACTTTGGACATAACTGACCCTCCTTGGGCGACAAACGAACATGTCGCGTTAACAAACAAGCCTGAACTATAGCACAGAAGCAGCTCCCTGTGCGTAATCTACACAGAGATATTCCTCTTTTGGCGATAGTGCTCACGCCACGGCCCTGGACGTAGATCCGATTTGCGTGCAGCAGAGGGGATTATGCCAGCTCGTGCGTGCGTTTTCAAGCTCGTCCCACAAATATATATAGGTTTATTGAGCATTGGGCTCCGTTTACGGATTGCTCTGTATTAATGCTCGCAATTAAGCTCGAGGTTGGCTACACTATCCCTTGACCATTAAAGGGGTACGAGATACCCACATGGAATTACATAGCTGCCAAAGAGCAGCCCTTCCTGTGGGTGTCTGGTCCGCTTTAAGCGGTCGGGCATCTATTTTTTTGACTGTGTCAGCAGTCAAGACATGTGAGGAAGGAGATCGATGGGCACGACTTCCCCCAAGGCGGTCATCATGGACGAGACCGCCGTCAATCGAGCGATGACCCGCATCGCGCACGAGATTCTCGAGCGCAACGAGGGCTGTGAAGACCTCGCTCTGGTCGGCATCGTCACGCGCGGCGACCTTCTGGCAAAGAAGCTCGCCGAGGAGATCAAGGAGATCGAGGGCGTCGACGTTCCGCTCGGCAGCCTCGACATCAGCTTCTACCGCGATGACTATGCGACCAATTTCGCTCCCGCGATCCACGCTACCAACATTCCCTTCAGCGTCGACGGCAAGCGCGTCGTGCTGGTGGACGACATCCTCTATACGGGTCGTACCATCCGCGCCGCCCTCGACGCCGTCATGGACCTGGGCCGTCCGAGCCGCATTGAGCTGGCAGTCCTCGTTGACCGCGGGCACCGCGAGCTCCCCATCTCGCCGGACTTTGTCGGCAAGAACGTTCCCTCGTCGCATGAGGAGAACGTGCACCTATATATGAAGGAAGTCGACGGCCACACCGCCGTCGAGATTAACGACGTCGCGCCGGGTTCCCACGTGGGCTCCGCGCCGCTGGGAGGTGAGTAGTACCGTGGCGTTCAACCATAAGCACCTGATCGACATTACCGAGTACTCCGAAGAGGACATCAAGCTCATCCTCGAGACCGCCAAGGCGTTCTCCGAGGTCAACGAGCGTGCCATCAAGAAGGTCCCCACGCTCAAGGGCAAGACCATCGTCAACATGTTCAACGAGCCCTCGACGCGCACCCGCAGCTCCTTCGAGCTCGCCGAGAAGCGTCTTTCGGCCGACAGCCTCAACTTTGGCGGCTCCTCGACCTCCACGGTCAAGGGCGAGAGCCTCGTCGACACCGTCGAGACCCTCAACGCCTATAAGATCGACTGCATCGTCGTGCGCGATAAGCACGCCGGTGCTCCCTACATCGTCACGCAGAACTCGCCCGCGAGCGTCATCTGCGCCGGTGACGGCAAGCACAACCATCCCACGCAGGCCCTGCTCGACCTGTACACCATCTGGGAGCACAAGTGTGACTTCCACGGTCTGAAGGTCGCCGTCGTCGGCGATATCGCGCACTCCCGCGTCTGCGGCTCGCTGATCCCCGCTCTTAAGATCATGGGCTGCGAGACCTATGCCGTCGCCCCCGGCACGCTGTTGCCTCCGGCACCCGAGGTCCTGGGCTGCGACCACGTGACGAGTGATCTCGATTCCGTCCTGCCCGAGCTGGACGTCGTCTACATGCTGCGCGTGCAGCAGGAGCGCCTCGAGGGCGCACCGTTCCCGACCATTCGTGAGTACCACAGGCTCTTCGGCCTGACCAAGGACCGCGAGAAGCTCATGAAGCCCGATGCGATCATCTGCCACCCGGGCCCCATCAACCGCGGCGTCGAGTTCGACTCCTATATGGCCGACCACCCGCAACGCTCCGTCATCCTGGAGCAGGTCTACGCCGGTATCTGCGTGCGTATGGCTATCCTGTATCTGCTGCTTGGAGGTGCCGATAATGGCCTTGCTTCTTAAGAATGCCCACGTCGTCGACCCGTCCGTCGAGCTTGACGGTGTCGTTGACGTCCTGATTGACGGCGACAAGATCGCCGAGGTCGGCGAGAATCTCGCCGTCGAGGGAGCCGAGGTCCGCGACCTTTCCGGCAAGTACCTCGTCCCCGGCCTGGTGGATATGCACGTTCACCTTCGCGAGCCCGGCTACGAGGTCAAAGAGGACATCGAGAGCGGTACCCGCGCAGCTGCCAAGGGCGGCTTTACCGGCGTGTGCTCCATGCCCAACACCGATCCCGTCACCGATAACGGTACCGTCGTGGAGTTCGTAAAGTCCCGTGCTGCCGAGGTCGGTCACTGCCGCGTCTATCCGTCGGGCGCCATGACCCGCGGTCTTAAGGGCGAGGCCATGTCCGAGATGGGCGATATGGTCGCCCACGGCGCCGTCGCCTTCACCGACGACGGTCGCGGCGTGCAGGGCGCGGGCATGCTCCGTCGTTGCATGGACTACGGCAAGATGTTCGGCAAGGTCTTTATGAGCCACTGCCAGGACGAGGACTTGGTCGGCCACGGCCAGATCAACGAGGGCAAGGTCTCGACCCGTCTGGCCCTCGAGGGCTGGCCGGCTGCCGGCGAGGAGCTCCAGATCGCCCGCGACATCGAGATCGCCAAGCTGACCGGTGCCAAGCTGCACATCCAGCACATCTCCACCGCCCATGGCCTGGAGATCGTGCGTGCCGGCAAGGCCGCTGGCGTTCAGGTTACCTGCGAGGCCACCCCGCACCACATGTTCCTGACCGAGAACGATCTGGACGAGACCTACAACACCTCGCTCAAGGTCAACCCGCCGCTGCGTACCGAGGAGGATGCCGAGGCCATCCGTCAGGGCGTCATCGACGGCACCGTCGACGTTATCGTCACCGATCACGCTCCCCACACCCCGTGGGAGAAGGCCCGCGAGTTCGAGCTTGCGCCCTTTGGCATGATCGGTCTCGAGACCTCGCTGTCGCTCGTGCTCACCGAGCTGGTCAACACGGGTAAGATGAGCATGGGCCGCATGGTTGAGCTCATGGCTATCAAGCCGCGTGAGATCCTGGGCCTCGACCAGGTTCAGGTCAAGGCGGGCTCCGTTGCCGACCTGACCGTGTTCGACGCGTCCGCCACCTGGACGGTCGGCGAGGACGGTTACGAGTCGCGCGCCGAGAACTCCGGTTTCGCCGGCCGCACGCTCACCGGTCGTGCCACCGATGTGTTTGTCGGCGGTAAGCAGACGCTCGCCGACGGCTGCATCTGCTAGCATAGCCTTATCGCTTTTGTGCGCGGCGCCCTTGCGGTGCCGCGCTTTCTATTCGTTTGGACCATGCAACCGCATGGGGGATTGGAGCGTTTATGCCCACACCTTCCACTGCACGCATGCACGACTTCGAGGTCGTCTCGAACCGGGAGATTGCCGACGGCGTCTTCTCGCTCGTCATCTCGGCCCCCAAGCTTGCAAGTGCGCTCAAGCCCGGTCAGTTTGTGAACATCGCCGTACCCGGTGATGCGTCCTCGCTGCTTCGCGTGCCCCTGAGCTACTACCGCGCCGACGCCGAGGCCGGCACCGTCGAGCTATGGTACGCCGTCGTGGGCGACGATACCCGTCGTTTGTCCCAGATGGGCCCTGGCTCCACCTCTAACCTGCTGGGCCCCGGTGGCCGTGGCTGGATGGTACCCGAGGGCACCAGGAAGGCCCTGCTCGTCGCCGGTGGCATCGGCGTTCCGCCTGTGCTGTGCCTTGCCGGCATGCTTGCCGAGCAGAGTGTTGATGTGGACGTGTGCCTGGGCTTTGGCACCGCTTCCAAGGCCGTGGGCATCGACGAGTTCCGCGCGCTGGGCGCCACGGTTAACGTGTGCACCGACGATGGCACGCTCGGCACGCACGGTTTTTGCACCGACCCGGCAGCCGAGCTGCTCGGCGAGGGCGGCTACGACTACGTCGCCAGCTGCGGTCCCGCCGTCATGATGAAGAAAGTCGCCGCCGCTGCCGCCGAGGCCGGTGTGTACTGCGAGGTGTCGCTCGAGCGCATGATGAGCTGTGGCTTTGGCGCCTGCAACACCTGCAATGTCGAGACGGTCGACGGTATGAAGGGTGCTTGCATGTGCGGCCCCGTGTTCGATGCTTCCAAGGTGGTGGTCTTCTAGTGGGTACCGTGAACATGGCCGTCGATTTCGGCGGCGTCAAGATGCAGAACCCCATCAACACTGCAGCCGGTACCTTTGGCTACGGTTGGCAGTTCCAGAACTTCTTTGATGTTTCCCAGCTGGGCGCCATCACCACCAAGGGTTGCGCTGCCGAGCCCTGGCCCGGCAACCCCGCGCCCCGCATGGCCGAGATCCCCGGCGGTATGATCAACTCCGTGGGCCTTCAGAACCCCGGCGTGGCCGCCTTTGCTCGCGAGTCCGGTCCGTGGCTCGAACAGCTGTCCAAGGACGGCTGCCAGGTCATCTGTCAGGTTGCCGGCCACTCCGTTGACGAGTTTGTCCGCGCACTCGAGATGTATGTCGAGCTGTGCCCCTGGGCTGCAGGCTACGAGATCAACGTGAGCTGCCCCAATATCGCCGCCGGCGGTGCCGCCATGGGCTCCACGCCCGAGGGCGCCTCTTCCGTTATGGCTGTCTGCCGCAAGGTGACCGATAAGCCGCTGTTCGTGAAGATGGCGCCGGTCAACGTCGCCGAGATCGCCAAGGCCCTCGAGGCCGCCGGCGCCGACGGCCTTTCGGTCATCAACTCCATCCAGGGCATGGCCATCGACGTCCATACCCGCAAGTCCCGCGTGGCAAAGCCCAAGGGCGGTCTTTCGGGCCCGCTGTGTCATCACATCGCCGTGCGCATGGTCTGGGAGGTTGCCCAGGCCGTCGATATCCCCATCAACGGCGTCGGCGGTGTCATGACTGGCGAAGATGCGGCCGAGTTTATCCTGGCCGGTGCCACCTGCGTGTCGGTCGGTATGGCCAACTTCGTCGATCCGTGCGCTTCGCTCAAGATCGCGCATGAGCTCGAGGCCTGGGCCGAGTCCCAGGGCGTGAAGGACATCAACGAACTGGTAGGTGCTTTCGAATGCTAGAGACCGATGCCCGCGACCGCGTTATCGTCGCCCTCGACTGCGACCGTGAGCGTGCGCTCGAGCTCGCCCACGAGCTTTCTGGTCATGCCGCTTGGCTCAAGGTGGGCATGACGCTCTATTACGCCGAGGGTCCCCAGATCGTCAAGACATTCAAGGACCTGGGCTTTAAGGTCTTCCTTGACCTTAAGTTCCATGATATTCCGCATCAGGTTCGCGGTGCCGCCCGCTCGGCCTCGCTTGCCGGTGCCGATCTGCTTTCGGTCCACGGTTTGGGTTCGGGCGCCATGCTCGCTGCCTGCCGCGAGGGTGCCGAGGAGGCGCG
>CAJMOM010000023.1:0-16314 GCA_905215005.1 uncultured bacterium
CCTGACGACTCAGGCCCTCACAGGGGCATGCCTCGCAACCAAACGCTTCCATCTTGAAACGCGGGGAGTAAATCGCGAAATCGCAGGTGAAAGGGAGTAAAACGGCAAAGAAAAAGCCTCCGTCCCAACCTGGGAACGGAGGCTCGGTTACCGTATTTACTCACCAATGTCGCTGGCGGCTTTGCCGTGACTCTCGTACGAAACAAAACTCAGCGTCACAGTGCGGCACTCAAAAATGCAGGTCAGAACCCTGTCGGCCTATTCCCACTCGATGGTCGCGGGCGGCTTGGACGTGATGTCGTAGCACACGCGGTTGGCGCCGGGAACCTCGGCAACGATGCGGCCGGAGATGCGGGCCAGCACATCGTAGGGCAGCTTGGCCCAGTCGGCGGTCATGGCATCGCTGGACTCGACGGCGCGCAGGATGATCGGGCGCTGATAGGTGCGCTCGTCGCCCATAACGCCAACGGACTTAATATCAGGCAGGACCGCGAAATACTGCCAGCAGCTGTGCTCGGAGTTGCGCTCGCCGGTCTGCTCAAACAGACGCTGGTTGTAGGCGTCGAGCTCCTCGCGCACGATAGCATCGGCGTTCTTGAGGATCTCGAGTTTCTCCTTGTCGACCGCGCCGATGATACGGATAGCCAGACCCGGGCCCGGGAAAGGCTGGCGGAACACGATGTGACCCGGCAGGCCGAGCGCCAGACCAAGCGCACGGACCTCGTCCTTAAAGAAGTGGTCGAGCGGCTCGATGAGGTCGAAGTGCACGCCCTCGGGGAACGGGATCAGGTTGTGATGGCTCTTGATGGTGGCCGTCTTGCCGCCCGTCTTACGAGCGCCGGACTCGATGATGTCGGGGTAGATGGTGCCCTGAGCCAGGTACTTGACCGGCTTGCCATCGGTCTCGAGCTGCTGCGCCACGGCGAAGAACTCTTTCCAGAACTGCGTACCGATGATGCGGCGCTTCTCCTCGGGCTCGGTCACGCCGGCCAGAAGCTCGGCATAACGGTCCTCGGCGTGGACGTGGATAAAGTCGACGTCAAACTGCTTGGTGAAGACCTCCTCCACCTGCTCGGGCTCGCCCTTGCGCAGCAGGCCGTGGTTGATGAACACGCAGGTCATCTGCTTGCCCACGGCGCGAGCGCCCAGCGCAGCCACGACGGAAGAGTCGACGCCACCGGACAGAGCCAGAATCACGCGGTCGTCGCCGACTTTCTGGCGGAACTCGGCCGTCATGGTCTCGACCAGGTTGTCCATGCTCCAGTTGGGCTCCAGGCCGCAGATCTCAAACAGGAAGTTGCTCAGCAGCTGCTGACCGTACTCGGAATGCTTGACCTCGGGGTGGAACTGCGTGGTAAAGATCTTGCGCTCGGGGCACTCCATGGCGGCAACCGGGCACACGTCGGTGCTGGCGGTAACGGTAAAGCCCTCGGGTACCTCGGAAACGGCGTCGCGGTGGCTCATCCACACGGTCTGCTCCATGGGCGTGGAGTTAAAGAGCTTGGCACCAGCCGTGCGCGTGATGGTGGCGCGGCCATACTCGCCCACCTCGGAGTGGCCGACCTTGCCGCCAAGCGTTACGGCCGTGATCTGATGGCCGTAGCAAAAGCCCAGAACGGGAAGGCCCAGGTCAAAGATGGCAGGATCGATGGACGGAGCGTCCTCGGCATACACGGAGGCCGGGCCGCCAGAAAGGATGAGCGCAGAGGCATTCATCTCGCGAATCTCATCGGCCGAGATGTCGCAGGGCACAATCTCGGAATACACGTTGAGGTCGCGGACGCGGCGGGCAATGAGCTGACCGTACTGCGCACCAAAGTCGAGTACGAGGACCTTTGCGGAAGCCTTTTGATCCATGGTTTCCCCCTCTTGTTGGCGGGGAGCCGGTGCCCACCCGCGTGAATAAACAAAAATAACTTTCATAGTGTACACGTTATATGGGGTTTCTCGCCCCTCGCAGCCATCAGCGCACGGCAAACGCACGACCTGGGCCCCTATTTGACGGCAATTGAAGTGTTACCAAACGTTACGGATGATGTAATACGTTTGAACATTGGACGCCCTGTGCCACAATACTGCCGAACGACTCCGCCTCTGCGGCGGCAAATACGATAGGAATACCAGCATGAAGCGCATCCTTCTCATCGCCACGGGCGGCACCATCGCATCGACCGAGGACGGCAACGGCCTCTCTCCCGCCCTGACCGGTGAGGAACTCGCCCAGAGCGTCCCCGAGATCTCGGGCCTCTGCGAGCTCGACGTCGTGCAGCCCATGAACATCGACAGCACCAATATGCGCCCGAGCGACTGGATGCGCATCCGCGACGTCATTGTCGAGGGTTATGCTGACCACGACGGCTTCGTGATTCTGCACGGCACCGACACCATGAGCTACACCGCAGCAGCGCTTTCCTACCTGATTCAGGACAGCCCCAAGCCCATCGTGCTCACTGGCTCGCAAAAGCCCATGGGCAATCCCTTTACCGACGCCAAGCTCAACCTGTACCAGAGCCTGCTTTATGCGCTCGATGAGCACTCGCACGACGTTTCGATCGTGTTTGGCGGCGTCGCCATTGCCGGCACGCGCGCCCGCAAGCAGCGCACCATGAGCTTTAACGCGTTCATTAGCGTCAACTATCCGCCCATTGCCTACATCCGCAACGACCGCATCGTGCGCAACGGGCTTCACGGCACTCGTCAGGGCGAAAACCCGGTGCGCTTCTACGACAGCATCGACCCACGCGTGTTTGTCCTTAAGCTGACACCCGGCGTGAACCCGGGTATCCTGGACGCCCTTGCCGATAGCTACGACGCTGTGATTCTGGAGACCTTTGGCATTGGCGGTATTCCCGAGTTTGGCGAGTCCGGCGAATCATTCCAGGAGGCAATTTTTCGCTGGGTCGATTCGGGTCGCACCGTCGTTATGACCACGCAGGTCCCCGAGGAGGGCCTTGACCTGGGTGTTTATGAGGTCGGCCGTGCTTACGCCGATCATCCGGGCATCCTGCGCGGCGATGACATGACCACCGAGACGCTCGTGGCCAAAACCATGTGGGCGCTCGGCCAGTCACGCGATGCGGCTGAGATTCAGCGTCTGTTCTACAGCCAAGTCAACCACGACCGCATCCCGATGGAGTAATTCATTGTCGACGGGTATCCCCTATTCGATACCCTCAAGAAGCTCTGACACCGTCATGCCGAGTGCGGGTGCGATCTTAAATAGAACCTTGAGCGTGAAATTTGCCGTCCCATCTTCGATTCGGTCGAGGTAGGGTCGGCTGATTCCTGTCGCCACACAAAAATCGACCTTGGAGATACCAAGGGCCTTGCGTGCCTCTTCGACCCGCCTGCCAAGAATCTGTTTCGCACGTTCGTCCATGCAGCCGAGTTTGAAATGGAGCCGAACATAAACGTAAACTATAGTTTACGTTTTGCCGAATATACAGGAGTTTTCTATGTCGGCTTGCTCGATTTGCATGCGTCAGAAATCACATTGCGCAGACGGCGCGCAGCCCAAGCTTGTCGTTGTTGAGGCCGAATGCCTTTCCCCGGACGAACGCACAGCCTTTACGCTGTTATCGAGCCGAGTTGCAACCGCACTGCTCCCCGACCCGGCGAGAGGCGAGCTCGCCGCTCAATGTCAGGCGTATGGCTGCGCCCTTGACCAGGCCGTAGTAATAGCAACCAGCCAGCGTGGCCTGCCCCTTCTCCTCGAAGCCGGTATCGCGCTCGCCCTTCGCGACGCCGGATACGAAAACGAGGCCGCCGCCGATATGGTCTTTAAACCACGATCGAGCGGCGGCCTCGCAGCAGCCATTGAATATGCTTGCAGGCTCGTTGCCTAAAGGCGCAAACTAAAAGCCCAGGCCAAAGCCCGTTCCGGTAATCGCCGAGTACATAAAGTAGACGTTGATCACGTTGAGGAACACGCCCGTGATGCAGCCGTTTCGCAGGTAGCGCTCGCACACGATGCGCGCCATGGCGGCGGAGTCATCATTGTTTTTAGCCTGGCGTCCTGCCGTAAAGTACGTCGCCACGCTCAGCAGCAGGTTGAGCACCGGCAGGGCCAGCAGCTCGTAGCTCTTGCCCCAGCGCGTCGCCTCGCCGGCGGCATTAAACTTTGTTGCCACCTCGGGACCAATGTTGGGAATCACAAACGCTGCGACCACCAGCGGAATCACCGCAAGCACGAGCAGCGCAATACCCATGTAGCCGGCTTTTTTACCATATTTAAACATGCACGTCATCCTTACACGTTAAAGCGGAAGTGCACGACGTCGCCATCGGCCATGACATAGTCCTTGCCCTCAATACGCAGCTTGCCGGCGGCCTTGGCGCCCTGCTCGCCACCGAGCTCGATGTAGTCGTCGTAGCCAATGACCTCGGCCTTAATAAAGCCGCGCTCAAAGTCGGTGTGGATGACACCGGCGGCCTGCGGGGCGGTCGCGCCCTGACGAACCGTCCAGGCCTTGACCTCCATCTCGCCAGCCGTAAAGAACGACTGCAGACCGAGCAGCTTGTAGGCAGCCTGCGCGAGCACGTCCAGACCGGGCTGCTCCAGACCCAAACTCTCCAGGTAGTCGGCCGCATCCTCGGGATCGAGCTCGGAAAGCTCGGCCTCGATCTTGGCGCAGATAGGCAACGGCTTGACGCCGTCGATGGGCGCCAGGTCGTCGTTGAGCATATCCTCGTCCACGTTGGCCACGTACAGGATGGGCTTCATGGTGAGCAGGAACAGGCCCTTGGCGGCAGCACGCTCCTCGTCGGTCATCTCCATGGATGCGGCGCGCTTGCCCTCGTTGAGCCAAGCAAGCAGGCGCTTGGCAACCTCGAACTTGGGCATGAGCTCCTTGTCGCGCTTGGCCTCCTTCTCGAGTTTGGGCAGCTGCTTCTCGAGCGTGCCCATATCGGCCAGGATGAGCTCGGTCATGATGGTGTCGGCATCGCCGGCGGGGTCGACGAACTCGCCCGTGCGGCCCACCTCACGCATGACGTTGGGGTCCTTAAAGTAGCGCACGACCTCGCAGATGGCATCGGTCTCGCGGATGTTTGCCAAGAACTGGTTGCCCAGGCCCTCGCCCTCGTTAGCGCCCTTCACCAGACCTGCGATGTCGACAAACTCGACCGTCGCCGGCACAATGCGGCCGGGGTTGACGATGTCGGCGAGCTTTTGCAGGCGGCTATCGGGCACATCGACGATGCCCACGTTGGGGTCGATCGTGGCAAACGGGTAGTTAGCGGCAAGGCCGGTCTTTTTGGTAAGCGCGGTGAACAGCGTCGACTTGCCCACATTGGGCAGGCCCACGATACCGATGGAAAGGGACACGACAGCTCCTTTTGGTACAGGTACTTCAAACTGCATAAGTATAGCGCCGCCGCAGCATCCGGACGAATCCGGACACCACGACGGCGCAAATGAAGCAGAGATGCGTGAGGGTTCGAGACAGCAGTCCTTACTTAAGCTCGGGCCAGAAATCCTTGTTGGCCTCGATGAGCTCGTCCAGGATCTGCTTGGCAACGCTCGCCGAAGGAATGGTCTTGGAGAGCGTGAGTGCCTGCCAGAGCTTCTGGTAGCTGCCCTCGACCCAAGCCTGGACAACGAGCTTCTCGACGGAAACCTGCTGCTCCATCAGGCCCTTCTGGAACTGCGGAATCGGGCCCTGGCAGATCTTCTCAAAGCCGTTGGAACCGACGATGCAAGGCACCTCGACCATAGCCGTCGGGTCGAAGTTGGGCACAGCGCCATCATTGGGGACGATCAGCAGGAAGCGCTCAAGCGTATTCTCGGCCAGCGCGCAGGCAAGGTCGACGATGTAGTTGGCGTGTACGTCGGGCTCAAAGCCGCCGTCCTTGGCAGTACCCTTGGCGATGATGTCGCGGCAAGCGCCAAAGACCTTCTTCTCGCGGCCGTCCATAACCTCATTGGCGCGAGTGTAGTTGGGGTCAGACGTCTCGACGACATAGTCCGGGTACAGGTAATACTTGAGGTAGGTGTTGGGAATCGTCTCGGGATCGACAGCATAGACATCCTTGGCCTTGCCGAAGGTGTGAATCCAGCTCTCCTCGACGTGCTGCTCCTTACCGGCCTCGTGCTCAATGCCGTCCAAGTAGCCGTTCTTTGCCATGTGCTCCTTGATCTGCGGCATGAGGTCGTTACCCTCCTTGTCGTAGATCTTGCTCCACCAACCAAAGTGATTGAGGCCGTAGTAGCTGTACTGCAGCTCGCGACGATCCTTGATGCCGCACATACGGCTCATCTTATCCATGAGGTCGATCGGCATGTCGCAGATGTTGATGATGCGGCTGTTGGGACGCAGCACGCGGCAAGCCTCGGCGACGATGGCCGCGGGGTTGGAGTAGTTGAGCATCCAGGCGTTGGGGCTGTACTTCTCCATGTAGTCCAGGATCTCGATGACACCGCCGATGGAGCGCATGCCGTAGGCGATGCCGCCGGCGCCGCAGGTCTCCTGACCAACGCAGCCGTACTTGAGGGGGATCTTCTCGTCGAGCTCGCGCATAGCGTAGAGACCCACGCGGATGTGAGCAAGGACGAAGTCAGTACCGGTAAAAGCGGTTTCGGGGTCGGTGGTGTAGTTGAACTCAACCTCGGGAGCGTTCTCGTGGAAGTAGATCTCGCACGCCTTGGCAACGATCTCCTGGCGCTCGGCGTTGTTGTCATAGAAGGTCACCTTGTTGACCGGGAAGCGGTCGCGCTCCTCAAGCAGCATCAGGGCAATGCCCGGAGTGAAGGTAGAGCCACCGCCGGCAATGGTCACGGCATAGTTTTTCTTGGACATGATGTCCTCCTCATTCTGGCCGCTTGCTCAATCCATCCCCGCACGCGGCCTGTACGGTTTGGAATTGTTACCTAGAAGTGGAGTTTTTTATCTCTAGAATCGGCCTTGCGGTGCATACCGGCTCTGCAAGGCCGATTGTTTCGATGGACGATGGTTTACAGAAGACTCTCGAACTTCAGAAGACTCTCGAACTTCTCGCGAACCTGCGGGACGGTAAGGCCGATGATGACCTGGATTGACTGACCTTGGACCACCAAGCCATGCGTACCGATCGCCTTGAAGGAAGCCTCGGGTGCAACGACGCTCTTGTCCTTGACGTTAACGCGCAGACGGGTAGCGCAGTTAGTTACATCGATGATGTTATCCGTGCCACCGAGCAGATCGAGGATGTTCTCGGCAAGCACCAAGCGCTCATCATCTTTACTCTGGGCGACCGATTTGCCAGCAGCAGCACCGCCCTGCTTTTGCTTGTAGTCGGCCTTGGACTTGAGCTCGACCTCAACATCGTCATCCTCGCGACCGGGGGTCTTAAAGTCGAACTTGACGATCAGGAAACGGAAGACCACGACCCAAAGGGCGGTAAAGCACAGACCGACAAGGATGGAGATGGCGTACTGCAGACCGTGTGCGGCCCAAAGGGGCAGCCAGTCCCACGAAAGCATCGAGATGATGCCGCCGTCGAAGATGCCCACGACGCCAAGGAGGTTTTGAGCCATGCAGCCGAGCGCTCCGAGCACGCAGTGGACGACGAACAGGCCAGGCGCGATGAACAGGAAGGTGAAGTCAAGCGGCTCGGTGATACTGCAAAGCATAGCGGTAAGGGTGACCGGGATCAGCAGAGCCTTGACGCGCTGCTTGCGCTCGGGTTTGGCGGTCATATAAAACGCAATGGCGACGCCAAGCGAGCCGAAGACCTTAGTCCAACCAGGGCAGGTATAGGCAGCCCAGGGTGCGGCGTCCTTAAGAGCAATGCTCGGATCGGCAGCCAGTTGGGGCAGGATGTTGGCCCAAGCAGCAAAGATGCCGCCGTTGACCGCCGCGTTGTCGTAATAGAACGGCGTATAGATAAAGTGGTGCAGGCCTGTAGGGATCAGCACGCGCTCGAAGAAAGCAAAGACACCCACGCCAAACGTACCGGCGGAAAGGATGAATCCCTGGAAGGCGGAGATAGCAGCCTGAACATGCGGCCACACCAGGCAGGCGATAAGAGCGACCGGAACCATAACGAAGAAACCGATCATATAGATGAACACGGAACCCGAGAACACGCCCAACCACTCGGGGAGCTCGGTGTCGAAGAACTTATTATGCAGCATCGTGGCGATACCAGAGATAATGAGCGCGCCCATGATGCCCATATCAAGCGTTTTGATGCTTGCGATAGTGGCAAGACCAGTACCGCTGCCCGCCTCGACAGAGTAGTCGACCCCAAAGACAGGGCCCCACTGCCCCAAGATTGTGCTTACAAAGTAGTTGAAGGTAAGGTAGATGGCCAAAGCCTCCATGCAGCAGCGAGCGTTCTGCTTGTTCGCGAGCGAGATTGGCAACGCTACGCAAAACAGCAACGGCATCTGGTTAAAGAGCGTCCAACCGCCCTGGAGCAGCACATTCCAGCAATCAAACCAAAGATGGCCCGCAGTGGCCATCTCGCCAAAGATCGCCTCGGTGGTAAACAACGTACCCAGGCCGACGACGATTCCGGAAAATGCGAAAAGAATTGCAGGCGTGTACATTGCACCGCCGAAACGTTGTATCTTTTGCATCATGACGGGGAATCCCCCTCTCTTCATTCGGAGCGCTGCGGTTTTGGCTTCACTCGAGACCGCAGACGCGCCGTTTGCGTGTACCTCGTGCAATAGGACGGGTGGGCCCGCTTCCCTGACTTCTTGCGCTTCTATTTTTATCATATCACTTATCTAGACAAGTTAGCATAAATACTGCGGTCGGTAAACGGTTGATTATTGGCCGTAAACGGTATATGTCCAGTATTTCGCCTGTTAAATCTGACATAGCTGATGGCTGCATTTCATTTTTCTTTTCTACTTGTCTAGATGTGCTTGTCTATATCTATAGACATGCCTATACTTCATTACAACATTCACCGCCACGTTAAGGAGTCACCATGAAAAGCGCGGTCTTCTATGGAAAGCACGACCTCAGAGTCGAGGAATCGGCAAAGCCGGCCGTGGGCAGGCGCGACGTTCTGATCAACGTCAAAGCTTGCGGCGTCTGCGGTACCGACGTTCATATCTATGAAGGCGACAAGGGTGCAGCCGACGTTACCCCGCCCACGATCCTTGGTCATGAGTTTGCGGGCGTTGTCGAGGCCGTGGGCAGCAACGTCGCTGGCTTTAAACCGGGCGATCGCGTGTGCATCGACCCAAACCATCCCTGCGGCTGCTGCGAACCCTGCCGCGACGGAATCAACCACTACTGCGAGCATATGACCGGTTACGGCACCACCGTTAACGGCGGCTTTGCCGAGTACTGCTCCGTCGATATGCAGCAAGTCTACAAGTTGGGCGATCACACCAGCTTCGAGCAGGGCGCTATGACCGAGCCCGTCGCCTGCTGCCTGCACGGCATCGATATGTGCAACATCAAGCCCGGCAGCACAGTTGTCGTTATCGGCGGTGGCATGATCGGTCTGCTCATGATGCAGCTTGCTAAAAACGCCGGCGCCACCAAGGTTGTCTTGCTCGAGCCCGTCGAAGGCAAGCGCGAGGTTGCGCTCAAACTCGGCGCCGACCTGGCAATTGATTCCATCCACGAGGACGTCCCGGCCCGCCTGAAGCAGGAGGGCGTCGGCAACGTCGATGTCGTTATCGAGTGTGTTGGCAAGCCCGTCACCATCGAGCAGGCCATCCAGATCGCCGGCCACAAGGCTACGGTCATGATGTTCGGCCTCACCAAGCCCGATGAGACAATCACCGTCAAGCCCTTCGAGGTCTTCCAGAAGGAGCTTGTGCTTACCTCGTCCTACATTAACCCTTATACGCAGCGTCGTGCGCTCGAGCTCATCGACTCTGGCAGGCTCGACGTATCCTCGATGGTCGCCAAGGTGGCTTCCCTCGACGAACTCGGCGCCATCCTGTCAGACCCAGCTCTGCGTGCCATGGGTAAATATATAATCGACCCCAGCAAGTAAATCGATCGACACCTGCGCGAGCGGTCCTCATCCACCGCTCGCGCACCCTGCTCTAGGAGACCGTCATGGCGCGAGCCATCTTCCAAACTATTTATGACAACGTGAAGCAGTCGATTGACGACGGCACATACGCCTATCAGAGTTATCTGCCTTCGGAGACTGAGCTCACGCAGCTGTTTGACTGTTCGCGCATGACGGTCCGTCGCGCCATCTCGATGCTTGCGGCAGACGGTTACGTGCTCCCCCAGCAAGGCAAAGGCATGCGCGTCATTCGCAACATCAGTGACGAGAAGAGTCGTGGTGGCGGCGGACTCGAGACCTTTAAGGAAATCGCGGTCAACCGAGGCTTTGAGCTCAAGACTGTCACCACCGTCTTTGAGCTCCTCATCTGCAGCAAGGCGCTCTCCAAGATTACCGGGTTTCCCGAAGGCTGTGAGCTCACACGCGCCAAACGCATCCGTTATGCAGACGGACAAGCCGTGTGCTCCGACGACTCCTATTACCTAAGCTCACAAGTACCGGGGCTGACACCCGAGATTGTCAACGACTCGATCTATCGTTACCTCGAAGAAGATCTTGGCATTAAGATTGCCACGGGCAAACGCGATGTGACGATCGAGCATCCCACGCCCGAGGATACGCGCGTGCTCGATCTCGACGACTTTAACGCACTCGCCGTTATACGCGGGCAGACCTACAACGCCGACGGCATCCTTATGGAATACACCGAGACCAAACAGGTCCCCGGGTTCTTTTTGCTCCATGAAACCGTGACGCGCAACGGTACCGGTCGAACCGGCCACCAAAGTAGCATGAACTAGCCATTTATTAGTTGCGGTGGAATAGCTCCTAGAATGGCCCGCTTAAGGGCAAAACAGGAACTATTCCACCGCAACTTTTTTGGCCGGCGGGGCAGTACCTGTCCCACCGGCCATCATTTACGCTCGTTTAGCTAGTCCGCGAGCTTTTCCACTTGGTCGAGCATCTTGTTGAGCTTTTCCTTTGCCTCGGCCTTGACCTTCTCGGCCTCCTCGTGGGCCTTGGCCTTCTGGGCGGCCTTCTCCTCGGCCTCGGGATCGACGACGATCAGGTTGGATGCATCGTGTTCAACCAACTTGAGCGCATGCTCGGGACACACCTTGACGCAGGCACCGCAGCCCAAGCAATACGTCGACTCCAACGCAAAGCGGCCGCTTCCCACCAAATCGCAGGCGAACGTGGGGCATACATTGACGCACTCGCCGCACGACGTGCACTTGTCAAAATCGCACTCCGGCGTGCTCACCTGCATGTTCTGGGCAAGCTCGGGGTGGTTTTGCAGCGTCGAGAGCACCAGCTGTCGCCCGTGCGTGAGCGAACGGCGACGCTTGGTCGTCGTGGTGCCGCACATGGTGTTGAGCGTACGCTCCAGCTGGGTAATCTGATGGCGATGGGCCTTGAGCTTTTGCGTCACCGAGGCCAGCGCCGCCGTCGCCGGGTTGAGCTTGGTCACCGTTAGGCCCGTGGTGCGGGCAATCTTTTCCATGTACTCCTTGCGCTCGTACTCACGGCGCTTATGGCATTTGAGGCTCTTGGGGTCGACCTCCAGGCCCATACCCGTGCCAGACCACTCCTCGGCCTTCGCAATCGCCTCGCCCAGAATGTCCTCACCGCCGGTGTTGCGGCATTTATCGCACACGCCCAACGGCAGGTACACGCTCACGTTGGGATAGTCCGCCAGTACCGAGAACCAGGTCTCGGCCGTAAGATCGCCCACGCAGGCAACGACGACTTCGTTTTCGCGCGGCATGCGCTTAAGGGCGCGCGTGCAGGTGACGTAGGCGGTCTCGTGGCTCGTGGCCGCCGAGGCAATGTCGTCATACAGGTTTTTAGGCGCCAGGCGCGGCGAGATGATCGCCTCGGTCGGGCAGGCAGCGGCGCACAGGCCGCACTTGCGACAGGAGTCGAGGATCTCGATGGCGTCTTCCTCGACCTCGATAGCGTTGACAGGGCACACGTCCATGCACGCGGTACAGCCGCTCTTTTCGTTTTTGCAGGTCAAGCACGGAATGGTGTTGCCGCGCGGACGCTCCTTGTAGTCGGCAGGATTCCACTGCGGTGCCGACGGATCGAGTGCATCGGTCACACCGCCAAGCGGGTTTTTAAGAAAGTCGAAACCCTTGCTGATCTCAATAATGTCATCAAACAGATCGTGTTCCTGCGCCATGCGCGGCCCCTCCCTGAGCAGTGCAAACAAGCAAGAGATAATGATACGCCATCGGTTCACACCTCGGGCAAATTACACGCGGCGCACCTTTGAGGCAAATAGTCTATGGCCTATCGCCGCCTCGATTGCACAAGGTCGATCAAGCGCCAAGCTATGCCTCGCGCATGAGCTGCACGAGCTTTTGTTTGGTCACCTTGGCCTGCTCGTTGGCCATATTACGCTCGTTTCTAAAGACCGCATTTGCAACACTCTGCAGATCGGCATCGGAAATCTCGCTGCACGGACCGTCCATCGAAGCCGGCGTGGGACATACGCACAACGGCAACTCGGCATAAAACGCAACGGCCTTGGCGATATCGAGCATCTTGCCGCCGCCAATACCCACTACCATGTCGCAATACTCGGCCTGGGCTTCCTTAGCCATTTCGACAACGGCCTCTTCCGTACACGGACCGTTGTAAATCTTAAAGAACGGCTCGCTTAGATCTTCGTCCAGAAATCCATCGACGATCTGCTTGCACAGCCGATCCTCGGTGCCCTGGTCAAACAAGACATAGGCAGCGCAGCCCAACCATGACAAATACCTGCCCTGGCGCGAAAGCTCCCCCGGCCCCTGAACATACCGGCCGGGACCGCCGTAAACCATAGGAAGCGCCATACGAGAATTCGCCCTTCATCAAACAACGATTGGTGCAAAGTAACCTGACCCCTTTGCACCATAGCAAAAAGGGGCAAAGCCATCTGCTGGCTTTGCCCCTTCCTTAGCTTGATTTACTCATCCATGAGATAGTAGTGGCCCAGTGCGTCTGCACCCAGGATGGCGTTTGCGACCATCTCGGGCGTCACCTCAAACGGCATGTTGCACATGGTGTCCTCGGGCG
Source organism: uncultured bacterium (assembly GCA_905215005.1). Lineage (GTDB taxonomy): Bacteria > Actinomycetota > Coriobacteriia > Coriobacteriales > Coriobacteriaceae > Collinsella. The sequence goes on from CAJMOM010000023.1 coordinate 13,033, forward strand.
CGCACGCGGCCTCGGCAACAATCATGGCCTTCTCGCGCGTAACCTCGGCAACGCCAAGTTCCTTCATCGTGACCGGCAGGCCCAGCTCAATGCAGAAGCCCAAGACTTCCTCGAGTTTCTCAGTCGGAGCATCCTCGAGTACCAGCTGGACGATGGTGCCGAAGGCGACCTTCTCGCCGTGATACATGCTGTGGCACTCGGGCAGCATCGTCAAGCCGTTATGGATGGCATGGGCCGCAGCGAGGCCCGAGCTCTCAAAGCCAATACCCGAAAGCAGCGTATTGGCCTCGATGATGTGCTCGACGGCAGGCGTGAGCGCACCCTTCTCCAGCGCAACCTTGGCCTTGACGCCATCGGCCATAAGCGTCTCGTAGCAGAGCTTGGCGAGCGCCAGGCCGGCCATTCCGCCCTTGCCGCCGGCGCAGGTGCCGCCGTCGGCATCGTGCGTCGCCTGGGCCTCAAAGTAGGTTGCGAGCGCATCGCCCATGCCGGAAACCGTCAGGCGCACCGGGCTCGCCGCGATAACCGTCGTATCCATCAGGACAATGTTGGGGTTTGCCTTAAGGAAGAGATATTTATCGAACTGGCCATCATCGGTATAAAGCACCGAAAGCGCCGAACACGGGGCATCGGTCGAAGCAATGGTGGGGCAAATGATAACCGGGGACTCCAGGTAATAGGCGACGGCCTTGGCGGTATCGAGGATCTTGCCGCCACCGACACCGACGATGATGTCGCAGCCGTTGTCGCGAGCGAGCGCAACCAGGCGATCGACCTCGCCCTTGGAGCACTCGCCGTTAAAGTCCTCAAACAGCAGCTCGGCCTTGGCCTCGGCAAAACCGCCCTCGATCTTGGCACCGACGCGCTTCTTGCCCGAAGGCGTCACGATGACGAGGGCCTTAGCGCCGAGCGGCTCGACATAGGAGCCGAGCTTGGCGAGCTCGTCCGGACCCTGGATGTACTTGCTGGGGCTATTGAAAATTGCAGCCATAACTATCCCATTCTCTAAAAAAGAAAGGGGCTCCGTACAGATACGTGCGGAGCCCCTCGTTACGATAACAAGAGTCGATTAGAAATCGATGTCGGTGTCGTAGTAGCAGGCCTTGAGAATCTTCTCGAAGTCGGCAGCCTTGGTCTCACGCGGGTTCTCGGGCGTGCAGGCGTCCTGCTCGGCGTTCGCGGCGATCTCGGGCAGCTTGGCGAGGAACTCCTCCTCGGAAACCATCTGCGGGTTCTCGGCGTCGACCTTCACGCCACCATTCGCGTAATCCTTGATGGACTGCGGAATGTTGAGCTGGTCGTTGAGGTCGCGAATCTTCTGGACGAGCGCAGCGATGAGCTCCTCGTTGGTCTCGCCGGGAAGGTGCAGGATCTCCTTGGCCACGTAAGCGTAACGCTCGGCAGCACGGGGATCCTTGGAGTTCCACTGGATGACCTTGCCCAGGTACATGGCGTTAGCGGCACCGTGGATGATGTGGCCGTTCTCGAAGGCAGCACCGGTCTTGTGAGCCATGGAGTGAACGATGCCGAGCAGGCCCGAGGAGAAGGCGATACCGGCGATGCACTGAGCCTCGTGCATGTGCTGACGGGCCTCATGGTCGCCAGCATAGGACTTGGGCAGCCACTCGACGATCTCGCGGATGCCGTGCAGAGCGTTGGCGTCGGTGAACATAGAGGCGCAGGTGGAAACGTAGGCCTCCATGCAGTGGGTCAGAGCATCCATGCCGGTGTGAGCGCACAGCTTGGCGGGCATGGTGTAGGTGAGCTCGGGGTCGACGATGGCGACATCAGGGGTGATGTTGAAGTCGGCCAGCGGGTACTTGATGCCCTTGGCGTAGTCGGTGATGACGGAGAAGGCAGTAACCTCGGTAGCGGTACCGGAGGTAGAGGAGATGGCGCAGAAATGAGCCTTCTGACGCAGCTCGGGGAAGCTGAACGGCTGGATGATGTTGTCGAAGGACTCCTCGGGATACTCGTAGAAGACCCACATGGCCTTAGCGGCATCGATGGGCGAGCCGCCGCCGATGGCGATAATCCAGTCGGGCTCGAACTCGCGCATGGCCTCGGCGCCCTTCATGACCGTCTCGATGGACGGGTCGGACTCGACGCCCTCGAACAGCTTGACCTCGAAGCCGCCCTCTTTGAGGTCGGCCTCAACGTCCTGCAGGAACCCGCCGCGGCGCATAGAGCTGCCGCCAGAAACGATGATGGCCTTCTTACCCTTGAGGTTCTTCACCTCGTGGCGAGCGCCCTCACCAAAGTACAGATCGCGAGGATTGGTAAAACGTCCCATACTGTGCCTCCTAAACAAGCCCCTCTTAGACTTGCGTATATAACGGAGCACCCGATTGGCTCCGTTAGGACCGTTTTGCGCGTTGCCGGCGATGACAATGCGCGACGTCTGAACGTCTCAACGCTCAGACAAACACTATTTTACCGTTCTGGTTGGTCAGTTATTCACCTAAAGCCGCCAATGATGAAACGTTTTTTCTATCCCTGAAGACCCTTGTGCGGCATTCATACTCCCAAGCTGGGCAAACGTTTTATCAAGGTTGACCACATATCCCGGGCAGGACTGTGCCCCTCCAAAATATGCACCGTTCGCCGCCAAAAATCGACCGTTTGCGGCACCGTGATACCACTCGGTCGTCCAAGGTGCCGACATTTGTGCGACATCCGTCTTCGTGGTGCAAAGGTGCAAGTCCAAGTGCGGCACCCCCGGTGTGCTACATGCGGGTAAACTAGTACTTTATATATAGACATTTGAACCCTAACCGCAGCAAAGGAGGCCCCATGGCATTCGATCCCATTCAAGAAGATTGCCATCGCCTCGTTCTTGAGGCCTTGCGCCGCGACAATATCCCGCTCACCGACGCTGCCGCCGTAGAGCGTCTGATGGAACAATTCACCCGCAACCCCGTACCGCTCATCGTGCACGACCGCGACCGCGCCGGGCACCTCATTGCCAAGGTGGTCGAGGCTGTCGACTACCGCATTCCCTTTATCCCTGACGATACCCAGGCAGAGCAAGAAGAGGCCGCTGCCGAGAACATGCTTCGCGAGGCAACCGAGCTCGATCCGACCAACTGGGACGCTCAGCGCATGCTGACCGCCCTCACCGCCGAATCCAACGAGGAATACGTACAGTATCTGGTGTCCAAGTGCGACGAGGTGGAGCACGATCTGGCGCTCAAGATCGCCTCGGCGCAGGACCCCTACGAGCGCGAGGCCGCTGGCGACCTTATGCGCCGCCCCTACCTGCGCTGGCTTGCCGCCCTTGCG
>CAJMOM010000024.1:0-15884 GCA_905215005.1 uncultured bacterium
GGAGGCCCTCCGGCACTGCTCGCTCGTCCCCGGGCGCACCTCGTCGGCAATGGCGAACACCTCGGCGGCCGCCGGCGATGTCTCGATCAAGTCGACGCCCATCGCGGGGTGCTGGGCACCCTGGCCGGCAAACAAAAACGCTACGCCACCCATGCGCACGCACCCTTCAGGACGTGCTCGGCGCCATCGACCAGGTCGTCAACGATTTCGCGTGCGCTCTGGCGCTCGTTTACCATGCCGGCAATCTGTCCACACAAAAACGAACCCTCTTCGTAGTTGCCGTCCTTGGCGGCCTTACGCAGCGCACCGGTTCCCATAGCACCGAGCTCCTCGGCACTCGCGCCGGAACCCTCGCTCTTGGCATAGGCGTTGGTGAAGGGGCTCTTGAGGGCGCGCACTGGATGTCCCGTCGAGCGACCGGTCGCACGCGTTGAAGTGTCGTTGGCCTTCAGGACCATCTCTTTGTACTGCTCCGAGACGGTGCACTCGTCTGCGACCAGAAAGCGCGTACCCACTTGCACGCCTTCGGCGCCCAGCATAAAGGCGGCCGCCACGCCGCGGCCGTCGGCAATACCGCCGGCGGCCACGACGGGAATGTCAACCGCATCGACGACCTGCGGCACCAGTGCCATCGTCGAGGTCTCGCCAATATGGCCGCCCGATTCGGTACCCTCGGCAACAACCGCCGTGGCTCCACGACGTGCCACGAGGCGCGCCAGCGCCACCGAGGCAACGACCGGGATGACCTTGATGCCCGCCTCGTTCCACGCCTTCATGTACTTGGCGGGATTGCCGGCGCCCGTCACGACGACCGGCACTCGCTCGTCAATCACGACCTGTGCAACCTCGTCGGCAAACGGGCTCATAAGCATGACGTTCACGCCAAAGGGCTTATCCGTCTTGGCGCGCAGCTCATGAATCTGGTCGCGAAGCCAGTTGGCGTCGGCGTTCATGGCCGCGATGATGCCTAAGCCACCCGCCTCGGACACTGCGGACGCCAGCGAGGCATCGGCAATCCAGGCCATACCGCCCTGGAACACGGGCTTTTCGATGCCGAGCAGATCGCAGAGAGGAGTCTTGAGCATCTCTACTTCTCCAATGCCGCCTCGACCGTATCGGCGAACTCGCCGACCGTCTTGGGGTTCTCCTCGGTATCGAGCTGGATGCCAAACTCGTCCTCGACGGCAACGAGGATCTCGACGGTGCCCAGGCTGTCGAGACCGATCTCCTCGAGCGTGGACTCGGGCTTCATCTCGACATCGTCAAGACCGGCGGTCTCGCGGATAACGTCGCAAACGCGCTCGAAGGTCTTCTGATCTGCCATGGTAGTTCTCCTTTGGTTGTGCCCTAGGGCGTTTTTATTTCCTATGTGCGACTACTTCCAACGAAGCAGATAGCCACCTATATCCAGACCGGCGCCAAATCCAACCAAGGCGATGGTGTCGCCTGTGTGAAGTGCACCGGCGTTTGCCAGCCGGTCGAGGGCAAGCGGAATGCATGCGCTCGAAATGTTGCCGGTCTCGCGCAACGTGCGAACCACGCGCTCGTCCGGCACGCCCAGGCGCTTGACCGCCTGGCTCAGGATTCGTTCGTTAGCCTGATGGAATACAAAATGATCGATGTCTTCGACCAAAATGCCCGCATCGATCGCAAGCTTATGGACCGTGTCGCAGATGGCGTTGACGCCGAACTTGAACACGCGGCGGCCATTCATGGACAGCACGCTCGCGCTATCTGCGGAAGCCTTAAACGGCGAGGTACCGACCAGACCGGGAACGCGCAACGTCTCGACGTCGGGCGCCGTCGAAAGCTCAACGGCAAGGGGACTGTCTCCCCCAGCCTCAATCACTGCGGCGCCTGCCCCATCGCCAAAGAGCACGCAGGTGGCACGGTCGGTCCAGTCGAGCGCGCGCGTCATCTGCTCGGCAGCAACGACAAGCACGCGCTCGGCGCGACCGCGGGCGATATAGCCCTCGGCGACATCGAGCGCAAATACGAAGCCGGCACAAGCCGCCGAGACATCGAAGGCAGGGCACGTCGCGCCTAGTCGCTCAGCAACGGCACACGCCTCAGCGGGAACAAGGGGGTCACCCGTCGGCGTCGAGCAGACGATCAGATCCAGCTGGCTCGCGTCGATTCCGGACACCTGGAGTGCCCGCTCACTCGCCGCTACGGCAAGGTCGTCAAGTGACTCGGTGGTGCAGACGTGGCGGCTCTTGATACCCGTGCGGGTAAAAATCCACTCATCCGAGGTATCGAGGAACTCAGACAGCTCGTCATTGGATACACTGCGTTCAGGAAGCGCCGAGCCTGTTCCAAGAATCGTGAAACCCATCACTAACCTCCTTTGAGTTGTTGACGTGTTTACATCGACCAAGAGAGGATAGCGCATTTCAGTCTTTGTTGACGTGTTAACATTAAATTGTCCAAATGCGACAAAGGCTTCACATTGTGTCTATCTCTCGACACCATTGCGTCATTCACTTATTCAATAAGGAGGTAGCAGCCGCTATGGATGCCCAATTAACGATTGTCGACGTAACCGGATCGACCAACGATGACCTGCTCGAGGCAGGAAAACAGGGTGCGCCGCACGGCACAGGACTTGCCGCCCGCGCGCAAACGGCAGGACGCGGCCGGCGCGGCCACAAGTGGGATTCAACCGCCGGCAACCTATTGCTTTCGATTGTCCTGCGCCCATGCGTTAATCCTGCAAAGTTCTCTGGTCTTGCCGCCGTCAGCGGCCTAGCGGTGCTCGAAGCACTCGAAAAGCAGGGTCTTGCAAACGAGATTCGCCTTAAATGGCCCAACGACCTGGTCGCGCGAGGACGCAAGCTCGGCGGCATTCTGGTCGAGGCCGCACGGGATAACGAAGGCAAACCTTTCGCCGTCTGCGGCATTGGTGTCAACGTAAACTACACGCCCCAAGAGGTGCCCGATGGCGGCCTGGCGGCAATTGGCCTCTCGGACCTCAACGAGAGCGTTCCCGCCGTCGACATGCTCCTCGATGAGGTCTATCACGCCGTTATAGACGCTGTAGATGCCTGGGCAGAGCGCCTCAACTCCATGGAAGAAAACACCGGACCGCTCGCGCCTGTCCACGACGAATATATCGCTCACCTCAATTGGATCGGGAAGCACGTTATCGCCCGCTCCCCCGCTGGAGACGAGCTGGCACGAGGCATATTTAGAACGGTCGACGATTGCGGCCGCGCATGCATTGAGACCGAGAGCGGCTTGTGCGTCTTCCACTTCGAAGAAGCATCCTTGCGCCCCCTGAGCGAATAGGGCGCCGCAGCCGCCGGCTCGGCAGACGAATTCGCTATCCCAAAATCTAAACTCAAAACAAAAGGGCCCCGCTACCGTAACGGCAGCGGGGCCCTTTAAGCTATGAGCGATATCGCTTAGAGCTTGATGTCGATGTCGACGCCAGCGGGGAGGTCGAGACGCATGAGCGAATCAACGGTGCCCGAGGTGGGGTCGAGGATGTCGATGAGGCGCTTGTGGGTGCGCATCTCGAACTGCTCACGGGAGTCCTTGTTCACGTGCGGCGAGCGGATAACCGTGTACAGGTTGCGCTCGGTGGGCAGGGGGACAGGACCGGAAACGCGAGCGCCGGTCTTCTGAGCGGTCTCGACGATGAGCTTCGCGGACTGATCGACGACCTCGTGATCATAGCCCTTGAGGCGAATGCGGATCTTCTGGGTAGCCAACTTAAACCTCCAAAGAGTGCGAGAGATGTTCTCGCAGGATTACGTAACAGGGAGCTCGAACTTAGGCGTTCTTGCTCATGACCTCGTCCACGATGGACTTGGGCGCAGGCTCATAAGAGTCGAACTGCATCGTGTAGGATGCACGGCCCTGGGTCTGGGAGCGAAGGTCGGTAGCGTAACCGAACATCTCGCCCAGCGGCACCTTGGCACGGATGAGCTTGCTGTTCTTGCGATCCTCCATGCCCTCGATCTTGCCGCGGCGACCGGAGAGGTTGCCCATAACGTCGCCCATGTACTGCTCGGGGGTCTCGACCTCGACAGCCATGATCGGCTCGAGCAGCTGCGGATCGGACTTCTTGAGGGCGTCCTTGATAGCCATGGAACCGGCGATCTTGAAGGCGGCCTCGGAGGAGTCGACCTCGTGGTAAGAACCGTCGAACAGGGTGACCTTAACGTCGAGGACCGGGAAGCCGGCGATAACACCGGTGTTCAGGGCCTCCTGGATGCCCTTGTCGATGGACGGGATGTACTCCTTGGGCACGACGCCGCCGACGATAGCGTTGACGAACTCGTAGCCGAAGCCCTCCTCCATCTTCTCGAGCTTGATGACGGCGTGGCCGTACTGGCCGCGACCACCGGACTGACGGACGAACTTGCCCTCAGCCTTCTCGACGTCGTGACCAGCGGTCTCGCGGTAGGCAACCTGGGGCTTACCAACGTTAGCGTCAACCTTGAACTCGCGGAGCAGACGGTCGACGATGATCTCGAGGTGCAGCTCGCCCATGCCGGCGATGATGGTCTGGCCGGTCTCGTGGTTGGTGGACACCTGGAAGGTCGGGTCCTCCTCGGCGAGCTTGGTCAGAGCCAGGGACATCTTGTCCTGCTCGGCCTTGGTCTTGGGCTCGATGGCAACGTCGATAACGGGCTTAGCGAACTCGATCTTCTCGAGGACGATCTCCTTGCCCTCGGCGCACAGGGTGTCACCGGTGGTGGAGTTCTTGAAGCCGACGCAAGCGACGATGTCGCCGGCGGCAGCGTCGTCACGGTCGATACGCTCGGCGGCGTTCATCTCGAGGATGCGGCCGAGGCGCTCGCGCTGACCGTTGGAAGCGTTGACCACGTAGGAGCCGGACTCGGCGCGGCCGGAGTAAACGCGGACATAGGTGAGCTTACCGACGAACGGGTCGGTCATGATCTTGAAGACCAGGCCGGAGAAGGGCTCGTCGAAGGAAGGATGACGCTGGATCTCCTCGCCGGTGTCCGGATCGGTACCGGTAACGGCCTCAACGTCGAGCGGGCTGGGCAGGTAGTCGACGACAGCGTCGAGCAGCTCCTGGACGCCCTTGTTCTTGTAGGCGGAGCCCACGAAGACGAGGTTGAGCTCATTGGCCAGAACACCCTTGCGCAGAGCAGCCTTGAGCTCCTCGACGGTGAAGTCCTCCTCCATGAGGATCTTCTCCATGAGCTCGTCGTCAAAGCTGGCAGCAGCGTCAAGGAGCTCCTCGCGCTTGGTGGCAGCGATGTCGGCAAACTCAGCCGGGATCTCGTCCATCGGCTCGGGGTAGGTCATACCCTTCTCGTCGGCCTTGAAGTCCCATGCAGTCATGGTGACCAGGTCGATGACGCCCCAGAAGTTGTCCTCGGCGCCCATCGGGACCTGAGCGGCCACGGCGTTAGCGTCGAGACGATCCTTCATGGTCTCGATAGCGTTGAAGAAGTCAGCGCCCACGCGGTCATACTTGTTGATGAAGGCGATACGGGGGACGTTGAAGGTAGAAGCCTGACGCCAAACGGTCTCAGACTGGGGCTGAACGCCGGCAACGGCGTCGAAGACGGCGACAGCGCCATCGAGGACGCGCAGGCAGCGCTCGACCTCAGCGGTGAAGTCAACGTGGCCCGGGGTGTCGATGATCTGGATGCGGTAGTCCTTACCGTCCTTGTTCCAGAAGCACGTGGTAGCAGCGGAGGTAATGGTTACGCCGCGCTCCTGCTCCTGAACCATCCAGTCCATGGTGGCAGCGCCCTCATGGACCTCACCGATCTTGTGGGTCTTACCGGTGTAGTAAAGAATACGCTCGGTCGTGGTGGTCTTACCGGCATCGATGTGGGCCATGATGCCGATGTTACGGGTATCGGAAAGCTTGTACTTAGGCTTAGCCATGTTAGTTCCTTACCTTAACTTACCAACGATAGTGAGAGAACGCGCGGTTGGCCTCGGCCATCTTGAAGACGTCCTCACGCTTCTTGACGGAAGCGCCCAGGCCGTTGGAAGCGTCGAGGATCTCGTTGGCGAGACGCTCGGCCATGGTCTTCTCCTTGCGAGCGCGGGAGAAGTTGACGATCCAGCGGATACCCAGAGCGGTGGAACGACGGGAGTTGACCTCCATCGGGACCTGATAGGTAGCGCCACCGACACGCTTGGGCTTAACCTCGAGCGTGGGCTTGACGTTGTCCATAGCCTTCTTGAAGGTAGCGAGAGCGTCGCCACCCTCGGACTTCTCGGCAACGATCTCGAAAGCGGTGTAAACGATGCGCTCAGCGGTGGCCTTCTTGCCGTCAAGAAGGACCTTGTTGATGAGCTGAGTCACCAGGCGGTTGTTGTAAACGGCGTCAGGCTGAACCTCACGACGATTAGCTGCTGCACGACGCGGCATGTGAAATCTCCTTAAGTGTCTACCGTGCGGCGCTTAGGCGGCACACGGCGAAAGTATCAAAACGTTATCTGGCTTATTTAGCCTTGGGGCGCTTAGCACCGTACTTGGAACGGGCCTGCATACGGTTCTGGACCGGAGCAGCGTCGTAGGCGCCACGGATGACGTGATAACGGACACCAGGGAGGTCACGGACACGACCGCCGCGGACGAGCACGATGGAGTGCTCCTGCAGGTTGTGGCCCTCACCCGGGATGTAAGCAGTAACTTCGATGCCGTTGACGAGGCGAACACGGGCAACCTTACGAAGAGCCGAGTTCGGCTTCTTGGGGCTCGTGGTGAAGACGCGGGTGCACACGCCGCGCTTCTGGGAGTTGTGCTGCAGAGCAGCGTTCTTGGACTTCTTGGGCACGGAACGACGGCCCTGGCGAACCAGCTGGTTAATAGTAGGCAAAGCGTACTCCTTCTCGAATGATTCCAGCTTTCTGTAAAGTGCAACGGCTTGAATCGAGGGGTCAGCATCCCCCTACGAAACACGCAGTTCGATAGGATACGTGGCGTTAGCTGTGCCGTCAACAGACCACGCCGCCGGGCGTATCCCAAAATGGGCACATTTCCGCAAACCCTACACAAAAGGGATCCCTTCCTGTGCGCATGGGCGGATTCCCGGTCCAGGCGGCACAGGGGTTAAGTTTGCTGCTCTACAGTCCTGGCTCGCACGGAGGCCACATTAAGTGGCCTCCGGCTCGTGCGGAACTCGCGACAAACTTAACCCCTGTGCCGCCCGGCCCGGGAATCCGACGTGCTCGTCGGGGCAACGTTCCTCATCAAAAAAGACCCGCTTCCCTGTTGGGAAACGGGTCTTTGGAAGGGCGGTTAACGTACTTGGAAGTTACTCCTCGTCGTTGTCCTTGGCCTCTTCGGCGTCGTCGGTGTCCACGAGCTGGTTGAGCAGCTCGTCGAGGGAAGCCATGTCCTCGTTGATGGCACCGTTGGCGGGAGCCTTCTTGTCGTCGATCGGGGCGCCCAAGAGCTCCTCGTCGGCGTCGGCGTGATGCGTCGGAGCGGAGGTACCCAGCAGGATATCGTCCGGACCGTCGGGGCTAAAGACCATCTGCAGCAGCTGCGAGAGGTCTTCCTCGTCGGCAACGTCGTCGTTGTTCTCGAGGATGTAGAGCAGATCGTGGGCCTCGAGGCCGTCACGGAGCTCCTCGATCGCCTTGGCACCGATGCCATCGATGCGCAGCAGATCCTCCTCGGACTTGCCAACCAGGTCGCCGACCGTCTCGATGCCAACCTCGCTGAACTTGTTGGTCCAGCGCTGCGACACGCCCAGGTCGTCGAACAGGTACAGACGAGCCTTCTCGGCGGAGATGGTGTGGCCGTTGCGGGTGAACGAACCGTCAGCACCACCGAACTCGTCGTAGCCGGCCCAGTCGAGCTGCTGCGGAAGCTGCTCGTCCAGGTCCTTGAGCTCCACAGGAGCCCACTCGGGCAGCGACTTGGCGTTGGGCGAAGCCGGACCGTCGATGTCCACGTAGCCGTCGGCCGTGCGATACGTCAGCTTGGCGTTGGCGTACGGCTTGAGGCCGGTACCAGCCGGGATCTTCTTACCGACGATGACGTTGGACTTAAGATCGAGCAGGTGGTCGACCTTGCCCTCGATGGCAGCCTCGGTAAGGACGCCGGCGGTACGGATGAACGAAGCGCTCGACAGCCAGGAGTCGATGTTGGACGCGACCTTGAGCGTACCCAGGATGACGGGCTCGGCCACGGGAGCCTGACCGCCCAGACGGGCAACGCGCTCGACCTCGTCGGCGAACTCATAGCGGTCGACGTACTGACCAAGCAGGTACTTGGAGTCACCGGGGTTGGTGATCTGAACGCGACGCAGCATCTGACGTGCGAGCACCTCGATGTGCTTGTCGTTCAGGTCGACGCCCTGGCTGGTGTAGACGTCCTTGACGCTCTCGACGAAGGTGTGCATCGTCGACTCGATGTCCGTCAGCTTGCGCAGGTTGCGGAAGTTGACGAAGCCCTTGGTGATCTGGTCGCCGGCGCGAACCTCGCAGCCGTCCTCAATCTCGGGCATAAAGCGCACCGAAGCGGGGACGCGACGCTCGTCGAGGACACGGGTGTGATCCTCGGAGTCAGTGAGCGTCAGCACGTACTCGGACTTCTCGGGCTTAATCGAGAGGTGGCCGGAGTACGGAGCCAGCTCGGCCTCGCGACCCAGGATCTTCTCGTTGACGTTGCCGACGATATCGAACATACGGCTGACCGTAGGCAGACCCTGCGTAATATCGTCGACGCCAGCGACGCCGCCGGAGTGAATGGTACGCATCGTAAGCTGCGTACCGGGCTCGCCGATGGACTGGGCGGCAATAATGCCGACCGCGGTACCGATGGCGACCGGACGACGGGTGGAAAGATCCCAGCCGTAGCACTTCTGGCACACGCCGTACTTGGAGCGGCAGGTGAGCAGCGCGCGAAGCTTGACCTTCTTAAGGCCGGCATCGACCATCTTCTGGATGTCGGCGACCTTCTCGATGTAGCCGTCCTGCTCAAAGAGCACGGTGCCATCGGGAGCCACGACGTCCTCAATGAAGCAACGGCCGACGAGGTCGGTGTTGAGGTCGGTGGTGCCGGGGATGATGAGGTTGTAGGTGACGCCCTCGTGCGTACCGCAGTCCTCCTCGCGGACGATGACGTCCTGGGCCACGTCGACCAGACGACGGGTCAGGTAACCGGAGTCCGAGGTGTGGGATGCGGTATCGACCAGGCCCTTACGGGCGCCGTAGGTCGAAATGAAGTACTCGAGCGGCAGCAGGCCCTCGCGGAAGTTCGCCTTAATGGGAAGGTCGATCGTCTCGCCGGACATGTCTGCCATCAGGCCACGCATGCCGCCGAGCTGACGCAGCTGGGTCTTAGAACCACGGGCGCCGGAATCGGCCATCATGTACAGCGGGTTCTCCTCGTCGAACATGTCGAGCATGAGCGCTGCGACCTTGTCGGTACAAGCGGTCCACTCGTTAACGACTTCGATGTGGCGCTCCGTCTCGTTGATGAAGCCCTCCTCGAAGTACTCGTTGATCTGGTCGACGTTCGCCTGGGCGCGATCGAGCAGCTCCTGCTTCTCGGCAGGGATGAGAGCGTCCCACACCGAGATGGTGAGGCCGGCGCGGGTAGCGTAGTGGAAGCCGGAGTACTTGATGGCGTCGAGGATCGGGCCGACCTTGGCCTCGGGGTAACGATCGCAGCAGTCGGCAACCAGCTTGGCCACATCGCCCTTGACCATCTTGTAGTTCATGAACTCATAGTCTTCGGGCAGGCACTGGCGGTTGAAGATGATGCGGCCGATAGAGGTCTCGAAGCGCGCGGTCTTGTTGCCGGTGACGTCGAAGTCGACGAACTCGTTCTTGCCGTTCTTGACGCGGAAGATACGGGTGCCGTCCTCGTTGATGACGTTGGCATCGGCAGCGGACACGCGAACCTGGATCTTGGCCTGCATGTCGACCTCGGAACGGCAGTCATAGGCGTGCAGCGCGTCGTCGAAGCTGGCGAACACGTGGTTCTCGCCCGGCAGACCCTCGCGGACCTGGGTGAGGTAGTACACACCGATGATCATGTCCTGCGAAGGGATGTTAACCGGCTTGCCGGATGCCGGCGAGCGCAGGTTGTTCGCAGAGAGCATGAGCACGCGGGCCTCGGCCTGAGCCTGGCTGGACAGCGGCACGTGGACAGACATCTGGTCGCCGTCGAAGTCGGCGTTGAAGGGCGAGCAGACCAGCGGATGCAGGTGGATAGCCTTGCCCTCGACCAGCACCGGCTCAAAGGCCTGGATGGACAGACGGTGCAGGGTCGGTGCACGGTTGAGCAGCACGACGCGGCCGTCGATGACCCCTTCGAGGATATCCCACACAAAGGTGGCACCGCGGTCGATAGCGCGCTTGGCGCCCTTGATGTTCTCGACCTTGCCAAGCTCGACCAGGCGCTTCATGACGAAGGGCTTGAAGAGCTCCAGCGCCATGGTCTTGGGCAGACCGCACTGGTGCAGCAGCAGCTTGGGGTCGGTAACGATTACCGAACGGCCGGAGTAGTCGACACGCTTGCCCAGCAGGTTCTGACGGAAACGACCCTGCTTGCCCTTGAGGGCCTCGGCGAGCGACTTGAGCGGGCGACCGCCACGGCCAGAGACCGGGCGACCACGACGGCCGTTGTCGAACAGGGCGTCCACGGACTCCTGGAGCATGCGCTTCTCGTTGTTCACGATGATCGCAGGGGCGTCCAGGTCGAGCAGGCGCTTGAGTCGGTTGTTACGGTTGATCACGCGACGATACAAGTCGTTGAGGTCGGACGCGGCGAAGCGACCGCCGTCGAGCTGGACCATCGGGCGCAGATCGGGCGGAATGACCGGGATGACGTCCAGGATCATGTTCGCGGGGCTGTTGCCGCCCTTCAGGAAGGCGTCAACGACCTCGAGGCGCTTAACGGCCTTCTCGCGCTTCTGCTTCTGGGAGTCCTCGTCGGCGATGATGGCCTTGAGCTTCTCGGCCTCGGAGGGGAGGTCGATGGCAGCGAGCAGGTCGCGAACGGCCTCGGCACCCATACCACCCTTGAAGTACATGGAGTAGTAACGGGTCATCTCACGGAACAGCGGCTCATCGGAGATGAGATCGCGCTCGCTGAGCTTCATGAAGGCGTTGAAGGCGTCGGTGCGGAGCTGCTTCTCGTCCTTGCACTCTTCCTCGATGTCGACGATGCCAGAGGCGATCTCCTCGGGGGTCAGCGGCTCCTCGTCGGAGAACTCGTCAAAGTTCTCGGGGTTGCCCTGCTCCTTGAGGGACTCAATCTGGCGGGCGCACTCGGCATCGATCTCTTCCAAATCGGCAGCGAGCTCCTCGCGCAGGTCGTCAGCGTCGGCCTCGCGAGCCTCGTAGTCGACCTCGGTGATGATGTAGCTGGCAAAGTACAGAACCTTCTCGAGGTCCTTGGACTTGATGTCGAGCATACGGCTCATCGGGAAGCTCGTGGGGCTCTTGAAGTACCAGATGTGGGACACGGGAGCGGCGAGCTCGATGTGGCCCATGCGGTCGCGACGCACCTTGGCCGAGGTGACCTCGACGCCGCAGCGCTCGCAGACGATGCCCTTAAAGCGGATGCCCTTGTACTTGCCGCAGGAGCACTCCCAGTCCTTGGCGGGACCGAAGATCTTCTCGCAGAACAGGCCGTCCTTCTCGGGCTTGAGGGTACGGTAATTGATGGTCTCCGGCTTCTTGACCTCACCGTGCGACCAGGAACGGATCTGGTCGGCGGAGGCAAGGGAGATCTTTACCGAGTCAAAATCAGTAGCTTCGAAATCTGCCACAGTCAACTACTCCTTATCAGTGGTCGTGGCGGCGACAGCCTCGGGTGCCTCGGCGGTCTCGGCATCCTGGGCCTCGACGTCGGCGTCAACGCCGGCGAGCGCAGCCAGGTCGTCGAGAGCAGAGGTCTCCTCGGCGGTCACAGGGGCGGAGGCGTCCTCGTCGGCATCGTGCATGGGCTCGATGTCCAGCGCGAGGGAACGGATCTCCTTGACAAGAACCTTAAAGGACTCGGGAATACCCGGAACCGGGACGTTCTCGCCCTTGACGATGGACTCGTAGGTCTTGACGCGGCCCACGGTATCGTCGGACTTGACGGTCAGGATCTCCTGCAGGACGTTGGAAGCACCGTATGCGTACAGTGCCCAAACTTCCATCTCGCCGAAGCGCTGGCCGCCGAACTGAGCCTTGCCGCCCAGCGGCTGCTGGGTAACCAGGCTGTAAGGGCCGGTCGAACGCGCGTGGATCTTGTCGTCGACCATGTGGCCGAGCTTGAGGATGTAGGACGTGCCCACGGTAATGGGCTCGCGGAACTCCTCGCCGGTACGGCCGTCGAACAGGCGGGTCTTGCCGCGCTCGTCAAGCTGGGTGACGAACTCGGGGCGCATGTGATCGCCAAAGGCAGCGGTGGCCTTGTTGAGCATGTTCTTGTTGGCGCGACGGATGACCTCGGCGATCTCGTCCTCCTTGGCACCGTCGAAGACGGGCGTCGCGGTGAAGAACGGACCGGGGACATACTTGTCGGAGTCGGCATCCTCGGTATCCCAACCGCAGGCAGCAGCCCAGCCAAGGTGGCACTCGAGCAGCTGGCCGACGTTCATACGCGAAGGAACGCCCAGCGGGTTGAGGATAACGTCGATCGGGGTACCGTCAGCCATGTAGGGCATGTCCTCGACCGGCAGAACGTTACAGATAACACCCTTGTTGCCGTGGCGACCGGCGATCTTATCGCCCTGCTGGATCTTACGACGCTGGGCGACGTAGACGCGCACCTGCTCGTTGACGCCGGGGGCCAGGTCGTCGCCGTTCTCGCGGCTAAAGCGGACGACGTCGATAACGCGGCCGTAAGCGCCGTGAGGCATCTTAAGGGAGGTGTCGCGAACGTCGTGGGCCTTGGCACCGAAGATAGCGCGCAGCAGGCGCTCCTCGGCGGTCAGAGCGCTCTCGCCCTTAGGCGTGACCTTGCCGACCAGGATGTCGCCAGGGCCGACCTCGGCGCCGATGCGGATGATGCCGTCCTCGTCGAGGTTGGCAAGCATGTCCTCGGAGAGGTTCGGGATCTCGCGAGTGATCTCCTCGGGGCCGAGCTTGGTGTCGCGGGCGTCGATCTCGTGACGGGTGATGTTGATGGTCGTCAGCAGGTCCTCGGCCACCAGGCGCTCGGACACGACGATACCGTCCTCGTAGTTGAAGCCTTCCCACGGCATGTATGCCACGGTGAGGTTCTGACCCAGTGCGAGCTCGCCATGATCGGTCGAAGGACCGTCGGCCAGAGGCTCGCCCTGCTCAACGGTGTCACCGACGCGCACGAGCGGACGGTGGTTGATGCAGGTAGACTGGTTGGAGCGCTGGTACTTGGCCAGGTGATACTCGTCCATACCGCCGGCATGCTTGACGATAATCTTGGAGGCGTCGGCAAAGATGACCTCGCCGGCGTTCTTGGCCAGGGTAACCTCGCCAGAGTCCAGGGCGGCGCGACGCTCCATGCCGGTACCGACATAGGGAGCGGCAGGGTGAACCAGCGGCACGGCCTGACGCTGCATGTTAGCGCCCATGAGCGTACGCTTAGCGTCGTCGTGCTCAAGGAACGGAATCAGCGTGGCTGCGACGGAGAGCATCTGACGCGGCGAAACGTCCATGTAGTCGACGTCCTCGACAGGCACGTCGGCGGGAGCGCCGAAGGAGCCGTCGAAGTCGCGGGTACGGGCGATCACGGTGTGCGGACGGACGATCTTGCCCTGGGCATCGGTCGTGATGAACTCGTTGGTCTTGGGATCGAGCGGCGTGTTGGCCGGCGCGATGACGTGCTTCTCTTCCTCGTCAGCGGTCATCCAGTCGATCTGGTCGGTGGCAACGCCGTTCTCGACGCGACGGAACGGAGCCTCGATGAAGCCGTACTCGTTGACGCGGGCGTAGAGGGCGAGCGAGCCGATCAGGCCGATGTTGGGGCCTTCGGGGGTCTCGATCGGGCACATGCGGCTGTAGTGCGAGTTGTGAACGTCGCGGACGGCCGTCGGCACGTTGGTGCGGCGGCTGGAGCCCGACTTGTGGCCGGCAAGACCGCCAGGGCCGAGTGCGGACAGACGGCGCTTGTGGGTCAGACCGGTCAGAGGGTTCGCCTGGTCCATGAACTGCGAGAGCTGCGAGGAACCGAAGAACTCCTTGATGGAGGCCACGATCGGGCGGATGTTGATGAGCGACTGCGGGGTGATCTCGTCGATGTCCTGGGAGCTCATGCGCTCACGGACGACGCGCTCCATACGGCTCATGCCGATACGGAACTGGTTGGCGACGAGCTCGCCGACGGTACGGATACGGCGGTTGCCGAAGTGGTCGATGTCGTCGACCTTGAAGCCCTGCTCGCCGGCAGCGAGGGACAGCAGGTAGCGCAGCGTCGCGACGATATCCTCGTCGGTGAGCACCGTGACCTCTTCCTCGGTGGTGAGGTTGAGCTTCTTGTTGACCTTGTAGCGACCGACGCGGGCCAGATCGTAGCGCTGCGGGTTAAAGAGCAGGCCCTCGAGCAGGCTGCGGGAAGCGTCCACGGTGGGAGGCTCGCCCGGACGCAGACGACGGTAGATCTCGATGAGGGCGTCCTCGCGAGTGAGAGCGGTGTCGCGCTCCAGGGTGCGCTTAATCACATCGGAGTTGCCGAGCAGCTCGATGATCTCGTCGTTGGTGACGGCGATGCCAAGGGCGCGCAGGAACATCGTGGCGCTCTGCTTGCGCTTACGGTCGATGGAGACCATGAGCTGGTCGCGCTTGTCGACCTCAAACTCGAGCCAGGCACCGCGGGACGGGATGATCTGGGCCTTGTAGATCTGCTTGCCCGAATCCATCTCGGAGCTGTAGTACACGCCCGGGGAACGGACGAGCTGCGAGACGACGATACGCTCGGTACCGTTGATGATGAAGGTGCCCTGATCGGTCATCATGGGGAAGTCGCCCATGAAGACGAGCTGCTCCTTGATCTCGCCGGTCTCCTTGTTGGTGAGACGGACGTCGGTCAGAAGCGGAGCCTGATAGGTCATATCCTTCTCGCGGCACTCCTCGACGGTGTGCGCGGGGTCGCCGAACTGATGCTCGCCGAAGGTAACCTCGAGAACATGGTTCTGGCTCTGGATGGGGCTGGATTCCTTGAACGCCTCACGAAGGCCCTCGTCCTTAAAACGCTCAAAGGATTCCCTTTGAACAGAGATAAGGTTGGGGAGCTCCATGGCCTCCGGGATTTTCCCGAAGCTGACGCGCTTGCGCTCAGTGGCAGTGTATGCGTAGGTCACCAGGTTTTTCCTCCTTCACGGAAATGCTCGGTGGGTTGGCGAGGCATAGCTTCGCCAGTTATCGCAACCTAATAGTTTATCAGGTAGCGACCGTTGGGCAAGAAAAGCCTTGACGCGATTGAGTTTTTGGAGTAGCAAAGTTTTTCGACAGAAAACACGCAGGTAGATATATATGTATCGAACACCTGTTCATATATTTTCTGTGAACAGGGGGCCGACGATCGCAGCTCTTATAAAAAACGGGCGCGAACCGAGGTCCGCGCCCGTAAATGTCGATGCCCGAAGGCTTACTTGCGCATCAAGCCGCCGCGCTCGTCGATGGCATCCCAGAAGGCGCTTGCAAAGCGAGGATCGCTTGCAGCCATGAGGGCGTTGGTGGCCATCCAGCCAGACGGGGTGCCGGTGTCGTAGCCCGAGAGCGGGTCGATGACGACAGCGTACATGGCCTCACGGTCAAGCGAGCGAGCCATGGCGTCGGTGAGTTGAATCTCGCCGCCCTTGCCGGCCTGCTGATCGGCGAGCAGGTCCATAACCAGCGGGCTCAGCAGGTAACGACCGACGATGTACAGGTTGGACGGAGCCGCCTCGGGAGCGGGCTTCTCGACCAGACCGCCGATGCGCCAGACAGCGCCCGGCTCGGCATCGGCAACGCCC
>CAJMOM010000025.1:0-15671 GCA_905215005.1 uncultured bacterium
CACGGCGTTCTTCCGCGCTCCCGAGGTCACCGAGGCAGTTCGCGACCTGCTCAAGGCCCGCGACGGCCTGATGCTGGGCATCTGCAACGGCTTCCAGGCCCTGGTCAAGCTCGGCCTGGTGCCCTATGGCGACATCGTCGACGCCACGCCCGATGCGCCCACGCTGACGTTCAACACCATCGGTCGCCACCAGAGCCGTCTGGTGCGCACCCGCATCTCGTCCAACTTGTCCCCGTGGCTGTCGCAGTGCAGCCTGGACGACCCCTACACCGTCGCCATCAGCCACGGCGAGGGCCGCTTTGTCGCCAACGACGAGGTACTCGCCCAGCTTATCGCCAACGGCCAGGTCGCCACGCAGTACGTGGGCGAGGACGGCAAGCCCAGCATGGATCTTTCCGTCAACCCCAACGGCTCCGCACTCGCCATCGAGGGCATCACGAGCCCCGACGGCCGCGTCCTGGGCAAGATGGGCCATGCCGAGCGTCGCGGCGACAACCTGTACCGCAACGTGCCCGAGCATGTCCCCGGCGATAAGTTCATGCCAATCTTTGAAAGCGGCGTGGCCTACTTCGCTTAAACCTTTCCCATCGGGTACAATCCCTTCGGGTAACAACACCCGCCACCGACACATCCGGTGGCGGGTTCTTTTTTGCTTCGCGCATGTAGGAAGGACATCATGGAAAGCCGCAAGCCGTATCTCGCCACCCTGCCCGGACTCATCCTGGGCTGTCTTGTTTGCTGTGCACTCTGGGGATCGGCCTTTCCCTGCATCAAGATCGGCTACGCACTCTTTGGTATCCCGGCGCACGACAGCGCTTCGCAGCTGCTCTTTGCAGGTTTACGCTTTACGCTTGCCGGCGCCCTGGTTATCGTTGGGATGAGCGCGGCCCAACGCCGCCCTCTCATACCGCAAGCGCGCGACATCAAGCCCATCTTTGTCTTGTCGCTCTTCCAGACTATCGGGCAGTACTTCTTTTTCTATCTGGGCCTCTCGCGCGCCAGCGCCATGTCGAGCTCCATCATCGAGGCCAGCGCCAACTTCCTCGCAATCCTCTTTGCCGCCCTGGCATTTCACACCGAGAAGCTCAATACGGCCAAGGTGCTTGGCTGTGCGCTGGGCTTTGCCGGCGTCGCGCTCGTCAACCTTTCGGGCGCAGATGGCACCTTTGGCTTCAGGCTCGATGGCGAGGGCTTTATCCTAGCCTCCACTGTCGCGGGTGCTCTTTCGACCTGCCTGATCGGCATCTTCTCGCGCAAGCACGACGGTGTTTTGCTTGCCGGCTGGCAGTTTTTAGTCGGCGGCCTGGTCCTCACCGCCATCGGCTTTTTGATGGGTGGCGCGCTCTCCCCCACGGCGATTGTCCCCGCCATCGCGCTCATCATCTACATGGCGCTTATCTCCGCGGTCGCCTACTCGCTGTGGTCGCGCCTGCTTGCCGTCAACCCCGTCAGCCGCGTCTCGGTCTTTGGGTTTATGAACCCGGTCTTTGGCGTTTTGCTGAGCGCGCTGCTGCTCGGCGAGGGCGCCGGCACGAGCCCCGCTACTGTCATCGTTGCCCTGCTGTTGGTTTGCGGCGGCATCATCATCGTAAATAAGCCCAAAAAGGCCTAGCGAACTGCCTCGTTCCGAGAAAAAGACGAGGCACATCTTCGACAGCCGCTACTAATCCCGCCAACGCAAAAGGGGCGCACGACCATCAATACGGTCGTGCGCCCCTATTTTTCTAGCGTACCTGAACGCCGGCTTTCTTCTTCTCGCCCTTGACGCGATAGAGCTCCGCATCGGCGGCGCGAAGTAAGTCTTGCCAGGTATCAACACTATCGCCGACCCGCGCGTAACCGATGGACATCCGCAATGCATACGGCACCTCGGCACGAGCGAGCTCGTCGTTAATCGCCGAACACAGGTCTATGATGTCCTGCTCCGCCGTCGCCTTTTGAAGCACCACGAACTCATCGCCACCATAACGTGCGATAAAGCCACCAGACGCCGAGCAGACCTCTTTGAGCGTAGCAGATATGACCTGGAGGGCATGATCGCCCTCAACATGTCCATACCGGTCGTTAATCTGCTTAAAGCCGTCAGCGTCCATCATAAGCAGATACACACCATCGGCCTGGTCAGTACCCGAGAACAGCGACAGCATATAGGTCTCAAAACGGTTGCGATTGTTAAGGCCAGTCAACGGGTCGGTCGAGATCAGCTGCTCCTGGCAGATGATATAGAGCAGCAGGATGCTCAGCGTTATACCGACGCAAAGGCCCGGTACCGAAAACAAAACCTGGAAGGTACCGCCCACCAGAGCGGGAACCGCAAAAAAGGCTAGGGTGCGATAAATGGCCTTCTTTTGCAGGCTTTCGACTTTTCGAGCCTGAATAAAGGCATGCAAGGACGTATATATGACGTAGCAGTAGCTCACGATGGGCTGGATCATATAAGCAAAGCCGCGACGATATACGCCCTGCGCATCGATATAGAACATAGCGTGCGTCCAGTAGCTGGTAAATGCCAGCACGACCACCAATGCGGTTGGCAACGTTAAAAGTACCACCCTGTAGGGCGTAGTCAGGAGCCGTGAGCCCTGCATCGTCTCGGAATAGAAAAACCAAATGAGGCACGCGATGGCGAACAGCGAAAACGAGACCGCGTTGGAAATCCAGTTGGCCGTGATGCCTACAGGAGTGCTCACGCCGTCCGAGAGCGTCCAGATCATATCGAAGAAAATGTAGGCAGCAGACGTATAGCCCAGCATGCTAAACAAAAGCTGCTGGGTGCTCGAGAACAGGGAGCGACGGCTTCGTACGGCAAGCCCGATAAGAACAATCATGCATAGCAGGAATATCTCGATCTTGAGTGCCTTAACCACTAGACGCCCTCCCTTCAATATCCAAGTGGCCAGAATCGCCCGAGTCGCGCCCAGGCGCCAAACACCCCTTTCTCCGCAGGGGTAAAGGGAATCATAGCAGAGCGCCCGAACGTCACTGCAGAACAGCCACCGTTCGGGCGCCCATACGGCGCGAATTGCACACGCCGGCTTGATTGACTCGCGTCGACGATTACTCGCCGTCGATGTCGGTCGCGACGGCCTCCTCAATAGCCTCGACGCCTTCGACCGACAGATCCTCTTCGCCGTGGCAGAACTTCTTATCGACCCAGCCAGTCAGAATCGGGGCCATGATTGCCGTGATGATGACGGCAGTGGCGATCTGCGCATACGCGGTGGGCGCAAGCTCGGCATAGCGCGGAGCGACCTCGGCGAGGGCGACCGGCGTGGTCATGGCCGTGCCGGCAATGGTGGAGCAGGCAACGGCCGCCTTGCCGTTGCCGCCACACAGGCGCTCGAAGGCAAAGGTAATGGGACCGACGATAAAGAGCGTGATGAGGCCCAGCAGGATGCCCGAAATGCCGCCGGTGATGAAGCTCGAAAGGCTCATGGACGCACCGAGCTGAAAACCGATGACAGCGATCGCGGGATTGGCGCCGGGGACCAGCAGGTTCTTGATAAACGGGAACAAGTTGCCCAGGACCATGCCGATAACAAGCGGCAGGATGGATCCGATGATAGTGCCGACGGGGATGTTGGCGAGACCCGAAACACCAAGGATGATCATCGTGACGGCGGGGCCGGCCGTAAAGAACAGGATACCGACAGCGCCCTGCTCGGACTCATCGCCGAACTCGCCCATGATGCCCGTATAGAGCGCCATGTTGCAAAACGTAATGCCGCCGATGATGGAAACCGAACTCAGGCCTAAAAAGTTATCGTTAAAGAAGTACGCGACGCCCAGACCCAGCGCGGCTGCCACTACAAGCTTAGGAATCAGCACGACGATGCCGGTCTTGATGGCGCCCGGCGTGGACTTAAAGCTGATGCCGGCGCCCACGAACAGCAAGATCGCGGCAACGATGGTGTTGGAGCCGCCGCGGCAGGCAGCCGTAAAGAAGCCGCCGACTTCAAAGACCTGTGGGCAGAAGGTATTGAGCAAAAGGCCGACGATCATCGGATAGATCATGATGTCACCCGGGATGCGCGGTACCTTGAATTTCTTTTGCTCGTTGGCGGTTGCTTCCTGTGCCATGAAACCCCCATTTCCGCTGACGCAGAACAAAAGCCCACGTCACGCTTTGCTACAGTAAAGTTTGACCATGGTACCAGAAGAAGCAGACCGCCTCGGTGAGAAATTCGATTCGTTAGGCCGGGACGATAACGCGTCCTGCTCCTATACGAGGCTCAAAACGATATAGAACACGATGCCCGAAACGCAGCACCACAACATCGACTTTGTCTTGATTGCCACCGCTACGACGCCGGCGGCCGCAATCCAGGGAACCAAGGCAGGCCAGAGTCCCGCGTCGAACGCGCCGGGGTTCACCAAGTCGTTGGCGACCAGCGCGGCAAAGGCAGCGGGCGGGATATAGCCCAGGGCCTCGGTAATGCGGGGCGACAGGGTCCGCCCGCGCAAGGCGAACGCCGGCGCGATGCGAAAGAACGCGATAGCAGCCCACGACGACAGCCACAGAACCAAGAACTCGTTAACGGGCATCGCGGGCACCTCTTCCGTCAAATACAGCATCGCACGCCAGCGCAATGGCAATGCCGACCACGACACTTGCCGGCACGGCAATATTCGTGAGGCCCAAGAACTTGCATACGGAGACGGATACCGCACCCGAAACCGCCGCGACAACGTTGCCGCGCGACAGCCGCTGCGAAAAGAGCAGACAGATAAAGAGCGAGGTGCAGACAAAGGCTGCAATGGCGGTGGGAACATCGACAACGGCGCCGACGATAGCGCCCATCGTACACGAAACGCCCCATGTTGCGATAAGGATCGCGTTGAGCACAAAGGACTCGCGCGGGCCCCAATCCTCCCCTTCAACCAACTTGGCAAGCGAGATGCCATATGCCTCCTCGGTAAGTGTCGCGGCAACAGCCAGCGTCTGACGCTTCGAGGCACCCCTCAGATGCGGCGCGATCGATGCCGAGTAAAGCGCAAAACGCGAGGAGATGGCGGCAACGCTCGCGATAATCGAAGGTGCCGGTACGCCCGCCAGCCAAAGATTGCAGATCATAAACTGACCGCTGCCCGTCACAAACGTGCTGCTCAGGGCAAAGACCATCCAGGGCTCCATTCCCGTCTGTCCCATGATCATTCCGCACGGCGCGCCTATTGCAACATAGGTAAGCATCACTGGCCAGACGGTTCTAACGATTTTGAGCACCATACGCTTCTCATCCTGACAAGGTCTCCGAGCCGCATGTAGCGATACGGCAGAATCATCATCCGACAGCAACCGAGTTCACCTACAATTGCCACCGGATCGAAAGACACAACTTTTTAGGAAGTCATTATGACAGCTATCGATCGAGACCGGGCGCGCGCGGCCTTCAAAAGCTACACCGATGCCTACGATGCCACCAACCCACGCATCGCGCTCAAAATCGAGCATACGTACCACGTGGCCGAGGCATGCGATGCCGTGGCGCGCGAGCAGGGCTGGTCGTCAGAAGATATTGACCTGGCATGGCTTTGCGGCCTGCTACACGATATGGGCCGCTTTGAGCAACTTCGGCGCTGGGACACCTTTAAGGACGCCGAGAGCATGAGCCATGCGGCGCTGGGCATCGAGGTCCTCTTTGGCGAGAATCCCGCCGATGCACCCGCCGTAACGAGCATCCGCGACTTTATCGATGACCCGGCAGAAGATGAGCTCATCCGAGCGAGCATTGCCTATCACAGCGATTTCCGTCTACCCGCGCAGCTCGACGAGCGCACGCGGAGCTTCTGCGATATCGTGCGCGATGGTGACAAGATCGACATTATGCGCACCATCGCCGACAGCACCGTCGAGACCATCCTCAAGGTGGACGAGAAGACGTTTCTCGGCAGCCGTTTCTCGTCGCCGACACTTGCCGCCTTTGACGAGCACCGCTGCGTCGCACGCGATGAACGCGACGAGCCCGCAGACTACCTGGTGGGACTCGTCTGCTTTATGTTTGAGCTCGTCTATCCAGCGAGCCGCGCGCTGGCGCGCGAGCAGGGCGATATCTACCGCCTGCTCGACGCGCCTTTTGGCATCACGCGGCCCTTTACCGACCCCGCCACGCAGGCAACTTGGAGCCGCCTTAAGGACGAGATGCGCGACTGGCTGGCGCGCGCCTAGCGCTCAAGCTGAGCCAGCAGCTCCTCGACGACCTCGACGGCATCGCCGACAACCTTGTACTGGGCAGTACCAAAAATGGGGGCATCCGGGTCCTCGTTGATGGCGATAATGCACTCAGCCCCACCGATGCCGGCAAGATGCTGGATGGCGCCCGAAACACCGATACTCACGAGAAGCTTGGGCGAAACCGATACGCCCGTCTGGCCAATCTGATGGCGATACTCCAACCAGCCGGCCTCCACGACAGGTCGCGTGCAGCCAAGCTCGGCTCCCAGAGCCTCGGCGAGCCTTCGCATCAGCGGCAGATTTTTCTTGGAACCAATGCCGCGACCCACCACGACCAGGCGCTCGGCATCGGCGATCGAAGCCTGCTGTCCCCACTCCTCGGCGGGAATCGAGATCTCGACACGAGCCTTAGCATCATCCGCAAGTGATATCTGGGTGATCGTGCCGGAGCGGCCGTAGTCGAAGTCGGGCGCCATAAAGATACCGGAGCGCACCGTTGCCATCTGAGGACGGTGGTTGGGGCAAATGATGGTGGCCATCAAGTTGCCGCCAAACGCCGGACGCGTCTGTTGCAGCAGTCCCGTCTCTGTATCCATCGAAAGTACGGTGCAGTCAGCCGTAAGGCCCGTCTGCAAACGCACGGCAACGCCGGGTGCCAGTTCGCGACCAAAAGTGGTCGCACCGTATAGGATGGCCTCGGGTTTGCGTTCGGCTACCAAATCGCAGATCAAGCGGGCATAGACCTCCGCATCGTTTTGGCGCAGGCGCTCGTCGCGACAGGCCAGGACTTCGTCGGCGCCCGCGCAAACCAGATGCTCCAGGTCCCCGAGCGAGCCCTCAGGGCTCATGCCGACCAGTGCCACCAGACGGCAGCCGCGAGCATCGGCAAGCTCGCGCCCCTTGCCCATAAGCTCATAGGCAACGGGAGTCACCGTATCGCGCTCGTCGGTCTGCGCGAATACCCAAATGTCTCGATATGCATCAAGGTCCACCGCACCAGCAGCCTCGTCACGCTCGATCGAGATAGCGTTGACAGGGCAGGCGTCGACACACCCACCGCATAGGATGCAGCCGTCGGTTACATGGGCGCATCGGCTGGGTCGCTCGCCTTCCACTACGATGCCGCCCGAGGCACAGGCGCGAACGCAGCGACCGCAGCCGATACAGGCTTCGCTATCGATAATCAGTCCGCCCATCTATGCCATCCCCTCGATAATCTTGGCAAGCTTTGCCGCCTGCTCGGACGCCGTCCCCTCAACGGTCTCGCACGTTTGGTCACGGTCGGGCACAAACGAGCGCACGACCTGTGTCGGCGACCCGGCAAGGCCGCAACGCGCGGGGTCGGCGTTCACGTCGGCGGCACTGACCACGCGCACGTCCGCCTCCTCCGCCGCGCGAATACCGGCAATACTCGGCATACGCAACTGGCCAATCTCCTTGGCAGTCGTCATCGCGCACGGCATCTCAAGGTACACCGTCTCCTCGCCGGCATCGCAGCCGTGAACAAGCGCCAGTGAACCACAGGTCGTAAAGCCCGCGCTCTGCACGCAGCTCACGTCGGTCACACAGGGAATCTCAAAAGCACCGGCCAGCTCGGGGCCGATTTGCGCCGTATCGCCGTCCACCGCCATCTTGCCGCAGATGAGCAGGTCGAAGTCCTCGTCGAGCGCCTCGATGCCGCACTTGAGGGCGTAGGTGGTCGCCAGGGTATCGGCACCTGCAAAGGCGCGATCGGTCAGCAGCAGCGCGTCGTCGGCACCGCGGGCGATGCAGTCGCGCAGCAGCGACTCGGTCGCGGGGATGCCCATCGACACCACCGTTACGCGCACGTCCATGCCAAAGCCGATAAAGTCGTCTTTCAGCGCCAGCGCGCATTCCAAAGCGCTCGCATCAAAGGGATTAATGACCGCCTGCTTGCCATCGCGCACGATGGTATTGGTCTTGGGGTCCATCTTGACCTCGGTGCTGCCCGGCACGGCCTTGACGCACACCACCATATGGAAATCGCTCATCTTCACGCGCCCCCTTTCTGGACAAGCTCATCCAAGAGCTTCTCCGAAAACAGGTTGCCGCGACCCAGCTGCCCGTCGGGATCGAGCTGGAGCTTGAGCCGCGCCGACTCGACCATGGCCTCGTGACCGTACATCGTCTCTAAGAAGCCCGCCTTGATCTTGCCGACGCCGTGCTCGGCAGAAACGGCACCGCCCATAGCCGTTACCTCCGCAGCCCACTGGGCAAACAGCTCGCCACCGCGACGGTAGTCCTGCGCATCGCGCGGCAGGATGTTCACATGCAGATGGTTGTTACCGATGTGCCCCCAGGCAGCAGATTCAAGCCCGCTTTCGGCCAGTGCGCGGCGATAGAGGACCACGACATCGGCAAGGCGTGCATTGGGCACCGACATGTCCGAACCCAGTTTGGTGATGGTGGGATCCGTGCGGCGACGCTCGTCGATAAGCATATTGACGCTCTCGGGGACCGCATGGCGGAAGAACCGCTGGCACTCGCGATCAACCTCGGTGCGCGCGACCCATGTCGCATCGTCGCGGCCACCCGCAAACTCGAGCACCCATCCCAGGTGGTACAGTTCCTCGGTCGCCTGGGCCTCGTCATCGCAGTCGAGCTCCACGTACACACAGACCTTGGCCTCTTTGTCGAGCGCCGGCAGCGAGGCAAACGCCGTCGACTGCTCGCGCTGGCGACGTAGAATATCCAGGGCGCCAGCGTCGAAGTACTCGATGGCAGCCGCATGGGACAGGACGGGACGCACGGAATCGGTAAAGGACACGGCCTTGTCTTCGCTATCGAAAAAGCAGCTCACACCCCAAACGACCGCAGGCGCCGCCTGCAGGGCAATCTCGAGCTCGGTGATAACGCCGAGCGTGCCGCAAGCACCGATAAAGAGGTCGATGGCGTCCATTTCGTCCGCAACGAAATAGCCTGAGGCATTTTTTGTCTTGGGCATGGTATAGCCGGGAAGATCGAGCTCGAGCGTACGGCCCACTGCCGTCACGAGCGACAGGTGGCGGCCCTGGGCAAAAGCCTCGCCGCGCTGAAGCTCAAGCAAATCGCCATCAGCCAGCGCGACGTGGAGTCCCGTGATATGTGGGCGCATGGGACCGTAGGCGTAGCTGCGGGCACCAGAGGCGTTACATGCCGCCATGCCGCCCAGACAGGCAGATGCCTCGGTGGGATCGGTGGGAAAGAACTGCTCGGGGGCCTCTTGGAACTCCTCGTAGGCCTCAAGCGATGCCTGGTCCCAACCAGCAGTCGGCAGCACCTTCTTGCTCAGCTGCTTGCGCAGCTCCGAGAGCACAACGCCCGGCTCCACGCGCAGCAGAAATTGGCCTTGTTCATCGCGGCGAAGGCCCAAGTAGCGATTCATACGGGAAGTATTGAGGATATGCCCGCCGTGGGGCACGGCACCGGCGGCAAGGCCGGTTCGGGCGCCCTGAACCGTTACCGGGACACGCTCGGCATGGAGCTTTTCCAAAATGGCACGGACCTCGTCTTCCGTTGTCGGAAACGAGATGCTCGAGGCCTCGCCCGATGCGCGAGACTCATCGCGACCATACTCTTCGAACTCGTCGGTGAAGGGTTTGATGGTTGCAGACACGCGAACTCCCCCTTTAGCTAACTACAGTGTTTGCAGGGAGATGTTACAGCATCGTTTCGTCGACGTGTTCGAGACCGTCTCCATAATTGGCGATTTTTACGTTCGTGCAATTCGGCGAGCGGCTTGATTTCCTCGGCAGACGATGCTTTTGACACATATGGCCCCGCCGTCGCCGACCGCGCGATTGTCGCTTGAAAAAAGTTGGAGTATTTTTTGCCGCCTTTTACCTGCGGAGACACCAATCCGTCAAGCATTTGGTCAGCAATTGGTCAAGTAGTGGCTGATACCGTCGGCATCGACAGCCAAAACCGACAGAAGTTTTGGCCCCAGAAGCAGGGAGGTTCCCATGGCATATTACTGGCCCCAGTACGGCATCGCCATCGAAGTCGACGACGATCCCCATCTCCTGCCTTTCGACGAAGAGGCATTCCCCGATACGACGGTCTACCACGTTACCACCGATGTGATCTGCGACCCCGAGTCGTTCTCGGCGCTCGCCCACCGCATCGCGCATATCCACGACATCGAGCTCCCTCCCGACTTCGACGAGCTTGTCTACTCACGCCGCCTGATGCTTCACATGCTCTTTGGAGCGAACCCGTCCACCTTTGCGCGCATCTATACCGCCAAGGATGCCGCATGAGCGCGAAGAAGCCACCCCACTTTGCAGGCCCGGGTCGTCGCAAGAAGCTCATCGTTGTCTGCTTGGCCATCGTCTGTGCCCTTGTCGCCGTAGGACTATACGCTTGGCAGTCGCAGCCCGTACCCGAGGCGGGCGCTTCGGTTACGACGGCCGAGGGCAAAACGCGTCAGGAAATCCAAGATGAGCTCGACGCCATCGTCCGCGACAACATGATGACGATTTCGGTCGCACCGGTCGCTCAGCTGCAGGAGGACGGCAAGCTGCGCGTCAACGTGCAAAACGTCCAAGACAATAAATTTCCCCAGCGATTCCGCGTCATCCAAAACGACGAGACCATGTACGAATCCGGTGTGGTCGAGACCGGCAAGACAATCGAAACGTGCCCCGCCGGCGACATCAAAGAAGGCGAGGCGTACATCGAGATCCAGGCACTCGATGCCAAGACCCTCGACAGCCACGGCAATCCGACACGTGTCAAGGTGCGGGTTGAGCAAGCCGAGAACTAGCTTTCCGGCCGACGCGGCGCCGCACGCAATTCACCAGCATTCGTCCAATCATCGCGGGGACGGCCCGCGGCGAATAGAAAGGAACGACCATGGACATCACCAGGAACATGAACGGAGCCAAAGCGCTCGTCGTGGGCGCAGGGCTCGCGCTCGCGCTCGCAATGGGCGCCGCCCCGACGCCAGCTATGGCAGCCGGGCGCGTTGGAACCACGAAAGTAATGGTCAGGACCGAGATCGACAACGTTGAGTTCAAAGTTCCGACGGTTATTCCCTTCGTCGCCAAGGCCGACGGCACGCTTCAGGGCCCCTCAGAAGACGCGACCACCATCGACAATCATTCGGCCTACGGCATCCATGTCACCAACATGAAGATCGACGCCATGAACACCTGGACCATTGCTGCCGACGCCAAAGCCGGAACCGCACAGAACTCCATCGACTTTAAGGTCGGCCCCGACGGCGCGCTCCAGAACGCCAGCGCCGCAATGCAGGGGACGGGCCTCGATCTTTCCAAGAACGCAGCCTTCGACATGGGCTACCAGGGCATTGCCGGCGGCACGGACAAAATTAAGCTCAAGACAAGCGGAAACGTCGCCCGCGTCACGCGCGACATCTTCCGCGTAACCGGCGAAGGCGATCAGGTTGCAACGATCACCTGGACGGTCGAGCCCGGTGCGCACACGGCATAAGGCCGTCGCCCTGGCCGCCGCCGTCAGCATCCTAGCGTTTGGGCCAGCCATGGCCTTTGCCCAGCAAGAACAGGCGCAGGCCGCCACGCAAGTGACGGTCGACCTCTCGGAGCTCGACCGCGGCGACCGCGAGGAACCGTTGGCGCAGACAGGCGACAGACGATGGCTCTTGGCAGCAGGCGCCACAGCAGCAGGCGCGGGGACCGCCGGCCTCGGTCTGCACATCAAACGCAGCCAGAAACAAAACACGGACAGGCCGCACTAAATTAGCTAAGGAGACCCCATGGCATCGAAGAACCTTTTGCCCGTCGTCGCACTCTGCGGCGCGCTCGCAACCGGAACGCCTGTCGCCGCTTGGGCGACTCCCGTCATGGCAGACTCCTTACCAGCAGCCCTAAGCTCCGCACCAAATCCGTCGAGCGCCATTGCGTGCAAGCGTTTTTCGATCGCACAGGCCGCAATCTCAACCTCGGGATGCCTTCGTCGTAATACGGACGGCTCGATAGTCGTGGATATCAATCGTTCGAACAAGGCAAACGGCTCCCAGGCGGGGTGCGCCGTCTGCACGTGGCGCTCGGTTGTGTTCGATGCAGATGGCGATCCGTGCGATTTGGAGTTGCGCATCGACATCGCTTCGGTCGATGACTCGGCGAACGGAGCGAAGGTCGCCTTCGACGGTACGTTTTTTGAGAAAGGAGGCGGTATATGTCTGGGCTGCGCCGCCGCGAATGCAGACGACACGCAGCCCACCCTCTCATTCACGGCATCGTTGCGGCTGACCAAAGCCGGCACCGATGCCATCGCGGCGGGAGAAGCGTCCCTGCTGTTCTACGCCGTCAGCGCCAAAGACACAGACGCTCATTTCGAGAAGCCAGCCGGATCTCTCAGCCTTACGCGCGGGACGGAGGCAGGCCCTATTGAGATCGATGCCCACGCGCAATGCAGGCAACGCATTCTTGCCGACCCGGCGCTTCTCGAAATGGAGTGGAACGGATCCGGAGCCATCGGAATTCTCCCCTCCGCGCTTGACGCCAAGACGCTCCCCTCAAACGACGAACCCATCAACGCAACCATACAAGAAGAGAGCGCGGATAAAGAAGCAAGTGCGGGCGACACGCCGTCGCCGACAAACAGCGTCCCAGCTTCTTTCGAAGCACCGGATGAGCCCGCTACCGATCCAAACGATCCCGAGCTCGCGGACAGTCTGGGGCTTGCTGATCCTCAAGAGATCGATGAAGGTAACTGCTGCGTGCTTGCCGCGCTCGACCACACAGAGGTCATCGACGCTGCGAACATCGAAGCTGCCGCCGCCAATCAGCCCGTCCGCAAGTCGGCTATCATCGCATTTCCTGAATCCATCGAAGTCGTCTTTTTGCCATCGGGCGAGGTCGTGGCCCCAACACTGCTCACCTTGTTGGGCGCCAAGAATACTCGAAACGAAATTAAAAAGGTCACAGTTGTCGACCCTGCAACCACCGCCAAGCTGCGTCTATACGCCGTTGCTCCAGACGGAGGCAAGGCCTTGGAATTCGATGGCGACACACTCCTAGCCTGGCGACGTCTGGACATTATGCAAGACGTCTCGTACCAGATCGAGCTCGAAGGGTTTGATCGCGCCCGCGATGCCAATATCATCGCCGCGGCTATTGAATCCCCGCAGCGGCTTATGACACTGCGCTTTGAATACTATCCCTATGTCCCGACAACCACCTGAGGCTTAAATGCTGCGCATCATTCCTAATACCGCTTATATAACGTATTAGATGGGTTGCGATGTGCCTCGCATTTCGTTCTGCTACGATTGCCACGTTGGCATCAATACAGGAGGGCTCATGCCGGGCTTGGGAACAATCATCAACGTTGTGCTTTTAGTTGCGGGCGGTCTTTTAGGATTAGCGGGCGGCCGCTTCATTACACCGCGCATCCAAGACACGCTCATGAAAGCATCGGGGCTGTGCGTTCTGTTTATCGGCCTGGGCGGCACCATGCAAAAGATGCTCATCATCGATGGAAAGGCGCTAGCGACCACCGGTACCACCATGCTCATCGTCTCATTTGCGCTCGGTTCGCTCATCGGCGAGGCCATCAACTTGGAAGCTGCCATCGAGAACCTTGGCGAATGGCTCAAGCGCAAAACCGGCAGCGAGGGCGATAACGAGTTCACCAACGCTTTTGTCTCGACATCGCTGACCGTCTGCATCGGTGCCATGGCTATCGTGGGATCAATCCAAGACGGTCTGCTCGGCGACTGGTCCACGCTCGCCCTCAAGGGCGCGCTGGACTGCATCATCGTTTGCACCATGACGGCCTCGCTCGGACGCGGCTGCATCTTCTCGGCCCTGCCCGTCGCCGTGTTCCAGGGAACGATTACGCTGTTTGCCGGCGCGCTCTCCCCCATCATGACCACCGCCGCCCTCGACAGCCTATCGCTCGTGGGCTCTATGCTCATCTTCTGCGTCGGCGTCAATCTCATCCGTCCCCAGACCTTCCGCACGGCCAATATGCTCCCCTCCGTTGTCATAGCCGTCATCTACGCCCTCCTGTTCTAAATCTATCTACATAGCGGTATCTCGAACACCTGTTTGATGCTGTGCTATGATATGAGGTCACCGAAGCTGCGTTAGGAGAGGAGAAGCGGTGGCCGACCAGGACATCAAGATGCTCATCGAGCGCATTATGGCCGAGGCCCGGACCCATCAGTCCGCCCGTTTCTCACATGAAGTCTACGCAGACGAGCCGATTCTCAAAACCGGTCGTCAGATGCAGAACTTCCTTCCCGACCAGTACCGCAAGATGCGCGAGATATCGCGCTGGCAGGATGACCCCAAAGGCGGTGCAGGACGCTGGCTTTCGGAAGCCGAGCTCTTCTACCGCCAAGGCCTGCTGATGGCCGACTTTGAGGACGATTGCCCCTATAACGGTACGTTCAAGTCGTACTTCCCAACCTACAACGCCATGAGCGATCGCCAGCTGCGCGGGTACTTTACCTGGCGCGCACGGGTACGCCGCGGAACCGTCGAAGAAACGTCTACGTCCTTTGCCTTCCTGTATCTCTATGAACTGATCTGCGGCATTGGCGTAGATGACCCGCTCGATGGTTTTAGCAAGATCAAGGCCTTTTGGGATGCTTATCGTGCCTTCGAGCCCGGCATCGACCGGTTTGCACGCGTGTGGCTGCAGGATTACGCCGTGTTCCACGGGCTCGATCCCAAGCTGCTTCGCGACTCTAAAACCGTCATGTTCGATAACGCCCTTATCGAGCTGCGGCGTGCGGTTCGAGACCTTGCGCCTGCACCGGAGCCGTCCGGGCAGGCCCCCAAACGTCGTAAATCCTCTGAGCCGATCCTCCCCCTTCCGCCCGACGAGGCGCGCGAGGAGCGACTCATGGCCGCTATCAACGCCCTCTCCACGTATAACCTTAATAACTCAAGACTCGATCGCAGCCACCATCGCGACCTGCGCCACGTGGCATGCGCCGTGTATGTCCGCATGGCGCGTTACTATGACACGCACCGAAAGACCGGTATCGTGGCGAGCTTGTTTGGGGAGGAGACGGCCATGCCCTATACCATGTTTGCCTCGGCCGTGTTCTTTGCGCCCAATCGCCACGAGGACTGCGAATACCGTCTGGACCCCATCCATATTTACCGTTGTCAAAACGGCTTTTGGGAATGCATGCGCATCCACGGCAGCAGACAAAAAAGCAGCAAGCTCGGTGAGATGATGCGCGCTTGTGATCAGCGTCTGCGCTTGGCACTGGATCCCGGCCATCCCCTTAAGGAAGAGAAGGTCCCCAAATATCTGGCTAAGATTATCGATGACGAGATCGTGGCATGGCTTTCATGGGATGCCGCACATCAGCCCGTCAAGATCGATATCGACCTGAGCCAGCTGGGGCATATCCGGAGTGCCGCCGCACAAACGCGTGAGGCGCTTTTGATCGATGAGGAGCGCGAGGACGATGCGCTTGCAGAGGTCGATACGGTGGACTCCGAGCAGCCGAAAGCCGAGCCCGCGGCAGACGCATCTGTCGAGCCGGTCACGG
>CAJMOM010000026.1:0-14733 GCA_905215005.1 uncultured bacterium
TTGGCGAAAGCGATAAAGTCGGCCGGGACCACCACGGTGCCCTGGTGCAGCAGCTGGTAGAAGGCGTGCTGGCCGTTGGTGCCGGGCTCGCCCCAGAAGATCTCACCGGTATCGGAGGTCACAGCGCTGCCGTCCCAGCGGACGTGCTTGCCGTTGGATTCCATGGTGAGCTGCTGCAAGTAGGCCGGGAAACGGTGCAGGTACTGGCAGTACGGAAGCACGGCGTGGCTCTTAGAACCGAAGAAGTTGACGTACCAGACGTTGAACAGACCCATCAGCGCGACGGCGTTGTTCTCGAGCGGCGTGTTGCAGAAGTACTCGTCGATGGCATGGAAGCCCTCAAGGAACTGCTGGAAGCGCTCGGGGCCGAGCACGACGATCAGCGACAGGCCCACGGCGGAGTCAACGGAATAGCGGCCGCCAACCCAGTTCCAGAAACCGAAGGCGTTGGCCGGGTCGATACCGAAGGCCTCGACCTTCTCGAGTGCGGTGGAGACGGCGACGAAGTGCTTTGCCACGGCCTCGGCGTTCTGCTCATCGGAGCCGTCGATGGCGCCCTGAGCCTTGAGCTGCTCGAGCATCCAGGTCTTGACCTCGCGAGCGTTGGTGAGGGTCTCGAGCGTGGTGAAGGTCTTGGAGACGATGATCACGAGCGTGGTCTCGGGATCCAGGCCCTTGAGCTTCTCGGCCTGGTCGTTGGGGTCGATGTTGGAGATGTAGCGGCAGTCGATACCGGCGTCGGCATAGGGACGCAGAGCCTCGTAGGCCATGACCGGGCCCAGATCGGAGCCACCGATGCCGATGGACACCAGATGCTCGATCTTCTTGCCGGTAACGCCCTTCCACTCACCGGAGCGCACACGCTCGGCAAAAGCGTACATGCGGTCGAGAACCTCGTGCACGTCGGCGACGACATCCTGGCCGTCGACGATGAGCTGGCCCTTCTCGGTTGCCGGGCGGCGAAGCGCGGTGTGCAGGACGGCGCGGTCCTCGGTGGTGTTGATGTGCTCGCCGGAGAACATGGCGTCGCGGCGCTCCTCGAGCTTCACCTCGCGGGCAAGATCGCACAGCAGCTTGACGGTCTCATCGGTCACCAGGTTCTTGGACAGGTCGAAGTGCAGGTCACCGGCGTCAAAGCTCAGCTTGTTCACGCGCTCGGCATCGGCAGCGAACCAGGCCTTGAGGTCAATACCTTCGGCCTCGAGCTTCTCCTGATGAGCCTCGAGCGCCTTCCAAGCGGCGGTCGACGTAGCATCGATAGGTGCGGCAACAGTTGCCATAGAGTCCTCCTCAGCATACGGGCGCACGCCTCCATGCGCCCGGACATTCAGATGGCACTATTCTAGCGCAGGTCAAGACTATAATCAGCGAGCGTTGCCAATCGGCCCCCAAACGGCAATCGACCAAAAAGGGACAGGTTTATTTTGGCAGGTCAAACGCTTTACCAACCAAAAATAACCCATCCCTTTATGGCAGATATTAGGCCGCGGCGCACACACTGCCGAGCAGCTCGCGCAGAGGAGACCCAATGCCCTCCAACAGTTCGGGCGCAATGATGGCAAAAACGGGAACCTCGCCGGCTCCCACGACGGCAGGTACCTTGCCCTCCGAGACAATGCATCCATAAGGCACAAAGCCGTCTTCGCCGGCATCGAGCACCGCCATGCGACGCGCGAGTTCGCGCGCAAAGCCCGCCGTATCGGCATCGCCGATCGCCAGGACAAAGTCAACGCCCTCGTCGGTCGCCAGGGCTACGGCCTCATCGACCAAATCGTCTCCCCCGTCGCCCTCAACCGAGCCGCAGCGGAAAAGTACACGCTCGAGTAGGGCTCGATCAAGCGAGCCAAGTGCCGCCGAGACAAGCTCATCGCGCGTATGCTTGTCACCGCCCAGCACGACCAGCGCCTTGGTGCCGCCGTAGTGAGCGACCAATCGTCCACACCAGCGAGCCACGTCTCCATCTGCAACAAGGCGCGTCGGCATACCAAACCCATAATTAACCATTATTCCCACAACCCTTCCGTGCTTTATGGTGGTATCAATCGTTGGCATCATGCTACGAAGCGAGCTTTTCCGAGCTGTTTCGCGCTCTTTAGGGCTGCGTTAAAAACCCGATGCAGCCGCACGACCATACCTACCAAAACAAACCAGCCCCTTTTTGGCAGGTTTTGACGATGTCCGGACGAGCGGGTATTATCGAACAAGTATTCGATAAGAACATGTGTTTGATGG
This sequence comes from uncultured bacterium, assembly GCA_905215005.1. GTDB lineage: Bacteria > Actinomycetota > Coriobacteriia > Coriobacteriales > Coriobacteriaceae > Collinsella. The sequence goes on from CAJMOM010000026.1 coordinate 2,233, forward strand.
GAGGACGCGTGGGGCACGAGCGTCACACCTATATCTGCATCGACCTCAAGACGTTCTATGCCAGCGTCGAGTGCGTTGACCGAGGACTCGACCCCCTCACTACGTGCCTGGTCGTTGCCGACGAATCGCGCGGGCGCACGACCATCTGCCTCGCCATCACACAGGCCATGAAGGACCTCGGGATACACAACCGCTGCCGTCTGTTCGAGATTCCCGACGGTATCGACTACATCAAGGCCGTACCGCGCATGCAGCATTACATGGAAGTGTCGGCGCAGATCTACGGCATCTATCTGGAATACGTGAGCCCGCAAGACATTCACGTCTATTCAATCGACGAATGCTTTATCGACGTGACGCCCTATCTGGACCTCTACCACACTAATGCCAAAGGCTTTGCCTGCATGTTGCGCGATGAGGTCCTGGCACGCACCGGCATCACGGCAACGGTCGGCATCGGCCCCAACCTATTCCAGGCCAAGGTAGCGCTCGACATTACCGCCAAGCACGTACCCAGCCGCATCGGCATACTCGACGACGAAACCTTTCGCAAGGAGATCTGGCCCCATCGTCCCATCACCGATATCTGGGGCATCGGCCCCGGCGTGGCAGCACGACTCGAAAAATACGGCGTCTTCGATCTGATGGGTGTCGCCGCGCTCGACGAAAACCTGCTTTACGACGAGCTCGGCGTCAATGCCGAATATCTCATCGACCACGCCTTCGGGCGCGAGCCGACAACCATCGCCGATATCCAAGCCTATCGCCCGCAAGCAACTTCGACCACCACAGGACAGGTACTCTCGAAAGGCTATGCCTATGAACAGGCCTACACCGTCTTGCGCGAGATGGTCGATGCGGCCGTGCTGGACTTGATCGACAAACACGTGGTGTGCGACAACATCTCGCTCTTTGTGGGTTATGCGAGCGAACGATCCGACATACGCCGCCTCGACGCCAGCGGCACGGCGCAATACGTTGACGGATGCGGGCACCTGCGCTCGAGCACGTCGAGCATCGAGCCAACCACAACCGCCGGCCCCGAGCTCGCACCCCGTGCGCCCAAGCCCGTCCAGCGCGATGACGAACGGCGCCGCCTGGTGCGCGAGGCGCAGGCAATCGATGGCATCTTTGTGGGAGAGCATGGCGGCAAACCGCGCGGTGGCTATGCCGCACTCTTTGCGCACTCCAACGCTTCGCGAAAGCTGCCCGAGCGTACCAATTCGTTTAAGAAGATCATGGGCTATTTCGACGACCTTTGGGCGCAAACGGTCGATCCCAAACGACCGGTCAAGCGCATCAACCTGGGATTTGGCAACCTCATGCCCGAGGAATTTGCCACTATCGATCTGTTCAGCGATATCGAGGCCGATGAGCGCGAGCGCGACCTGGCGCGCGCCGTCCTGGCCGTGAAAGGCAAGTACGGCAAGAACGCGCTCGTCAAGGGATTAAGCTTTACCGCCGGCGCCACCGCGTGCGAACGCAACAATCAGGTAGGAGGACATCGTGCCTAAGTCCCAGCAACAGCCGATGCGGCCACCGACACCTTTTGAACGCCTAGCGGACCCCGAGGGAAGACGTCGCTCCGCCGACCCCAAGCTCACCGCCAACGGCGCCGTCCGCGCTGGCCGTGCCGCGCAGTTTATGCCCTTTGCCGCCCTCACGGGATACTACGAACTCGTGCGCAAGCAAGAGATTACCGTCGAACCAAAATGTGAGCTCACGGAAGAAAAAGCCCTTGAGCTTTCGAAAAAGCTCGAGGGCCTCAAACGCGGCGACCTGGTCCGCGTCACCTATTACGATACGTACGGCTATCGCTCCCGCACCGGCATCCTCGTCGAAGCGCTCCCCGCCTTCAAGCTCCTCAAGCTCCGAGACATCGCCATCGACTTCGACGACATCCAAGACATCGAACTGCGCGGACGAGCGTAGACAAGGAAATGCATCCGAGACGGCGCCTACAGCGTCATGACGTAGTAGCCCGCGTCCTTCACGGCCGCCTCAAGGACACCGCGATCGATTGGCCGCTTGGAGCGCACGCGCGCCGTGTGGTCCGCGTACGTTACCGTAGCCCACACACCATTCAACGCATTGAGGGCATTGGCCACATTCTGAGCGCAGCCATCGCAGCTCATGCCGCCGATGAGCAACTCATCGCTATAGGGGTAGTGGGACGGATCGGTATCCGCAACCACCACCTTCTTGGCCTTCTTACCGCTCGCGCCATCGCTGCAGCAGCTCTTTCCGTGTGTCGAAGCGACAATGCGACGCAGGCCAAAGAACATGCCAACGACAATCACGGCAAGCACGATGAGATTCGCAGGGTTGAGCAAGTCACTCATGCGTTCCCCTTTCTCCAAATACTTATACCTATACCCCCATGGGGTGTTCCCATCTTACTCCAAACTCGTGTCGGTTCGGTCAATTAGTTTCCCTCTTCAAACTTTTTTGTTGATCACGGCTTACTTTCGTGTATAAGTTTTCCTAGGCTAACAATGAGGACCAGAAGGAGCGCCGTGACTCGAACCATAGACATCCCAACCTTTCAGGCAGCAGTCGTGCGCAACTGCTCCCCTACGCTCGCGGACATCAAACCGGCATCGCTCTTTACCTATCCAGGCGTTTACGCCAACCAAAACGGAAAACCCAGCGCCGCCCATATCGAAGAGCGACGCTCTCGCCTGCTCGCCGTCATAGCCCAATGCAACCGCGAGCTCCAGCCACTCGGAATCCATATGAGCGTTTTGGTCTGGCGCCCCTGCGGAGCGCTCATCTATGTGCACCGCCCCGCGGACCTCATGCGACACCTCTCCGACCCCCGCGCCACGACGGCGCTTGCCGCCGAAGGTTACGATGTCCACAACCTGCCCGCATCCCTGGTGCATCTCGCAGCGCGCATCACGCTGGCAAGCAGCAATGCCGCAGAAAGCGCCTATGACGGCAGCATCTGCGCACTCGCGCGAAATAGGCACTGCGATACGGGGTGCATGTGCGAGTTCCCCCATGAAATTGGCTATTTTTTGGGCTATCCCTACGAAGATGTCCGTCAGTTTATCGTCCAGCACGGCGAAAACTATAAGGTCTTTGGCGCATGGAAGGTATACACAAACGTTGAGCAGGCACTCACGACCTTCGATTCCTATCGCGCATGCACGCAATACCTTACCTATATCTATCAACAGGGCTGCACCCTGGGACAACTTGTCCAGGCAACCCGATAGAGCATACAAAACGCGGCCGCACGCCGCACAACCGAAAGGAAAACATATGAGCAAGATCGCAGTCGTCTACTGGAGCGGTACAGGCAACACCGAGGCCATGGCAAACTTCGTTGCCGAGGGCGCAACCGATGCCGGCGCCGAGGCAGAGGTCATCTCCTGCGCCGACTTCTCCGCAGACAAGGCCGCCGGCTATGACGCCATTGCCTTCGGCTGCCCCGCCATGGGTTCCGAGGAGCTTGAGTATGACGAGTTCCAGCCTATGTGGGACGAGGTCAAGGAGACCCTCGGCGATAAGAAGGTCGTCCTCTTTGGCTCCTACTCGTGGGCCGAGGGCGAGTGGATGGACAACTGGAAGGCCGATGCCGACGAGACGGGTGTCAACGTCGTCGACTCCGTCATTTGCTACGACGCCCCCGACGATGAGGGCGAGGCGGCCTGTCGCGCACTTGGAGCCGAGCTGGCATAGTAACGGCTCGGATCCCGACAAAGCCGACCCTCGACAATGCACATTCGCACCCCAACAAAAGCGGGGGCTGGATCCAATCCAGCCCCCGCTTTCTGCAACGATTCTTTTACAAAGCAGCTACGAGATGTTGCCCAAAAACGCCTTGGTGCGCTCGCTCTTGGGATGGTCGAAGACCTCGCTCGGCGTGCCATCCTCCACGATGACGCCGCCGTCCATAAAGACGACGCGGTCGGCGACGTCGCGGGCAAAGCCCATCTCGTGCGTCACCACGATCATGGTCATACCGTCACGCGCAAGATCGCGCATAACGCCAAGAACGTCGCGGACAAGCTCGGGGTCAAGCGCTGACGTGGCCTCGTCAAAGAGCATCACGTGCGGATTCATCGACAGGGCGCGGGCGATGGCCACGCGCTGCTGCTGACCGCCCGAAAGCTGACTCGGCATAAAAACGATGCGCTCGGCCAGGCCGACCTTGGTCAGCTCCTCGATGGCAATCTTCTCGGCCTCTTCCTTACTGCGCTTGAGCACCTTTTGCTGGGCGAGCATGACGTTCTTTTTGACCGACAGATGCGGGAACAGATTGAACTGCTGAAACACCATGCCCAAGTACGTACGTACCTTATTGAGGTCGACGCCCTTGGCGCACACATCCACGCCCTCGACGACAATCGAACCACTCGTGGGCTCCTCAAGACGGTTAATGCAGCGAAGCATCGTCGACTTGCCCGAGCCCGAGGGGCCCAGGACCACGACGACCTCACCCTTGTGCACATCCAGATCGATGTCGCGCAGGACCACGTTATCGCCAAAGGCCTTCTGGAGATTCTTGATGCTGACGACGACCTCGTTCGAGTTATTGGTTTCGCTCATAATAGAACCTCCTTACAGACCAGCGATATGGTCGGCGGGCGTCGCGACAACCTGTCCGGCGCTCTTGGTGGGATGCTTCTTCTTGGTCTCGGCCGTGCCCAGCAGCCTCGCCTCAAGACCGCTCACCAAACGCGCAAGCGGCAGGGTAATGACCAGATAGAACAGGGCGGCAACCACATACGGCGTAATGGAGCCCGTCGTTGCCACGATGGTGCGGGCGTTCATGACGATCTCGACCACGCCCACGGCGGCAAGCAGCGACGTATCCTTGTAAAGCAGGATAAACTCGCTGGTCAGCGTAGGCAGGACATTGCGGAACGTCTGCGGAATCATAACGTAGAGCAGCGTCTGGAAGGCATTCATGCCCAGCGAGCGAGCAGCCTCGTTTTGGCCTTTGGGGATCGATTGAATACCGGCACGGAAGATCTCGCACAGGTACGCAGACGAGTTCATGGCCATGACGATAACGCCCAGGACATAATCGTCCACCTTGACGCCGGCAAGCGGCAGGCCAAAGAATGCAATATAGATCTGCAGAAACGCCGGCGTACCGCGGATGACATTCACGTAGATGCCGGCAAGGCAGCGCAGGATGCGCGATTTAGAGATGCGCATGAGCGACAGGGCAAAGCCAAAGGGGATCGCCAGCGGAAACGCCACAAGCACGATCGAGAGCGACATAAGGAAGCCCTTAAAGACGATCGGCAGGCTCTGGACCAAAATGACCGGGTTCAAGAACAGGCGCAGGAACATATTGGAGTTCCAGGCCTCGACCCACGGCTGCTCCTTAAGATCGGCCAGGAAGTTATCGAACGCCGTCACGCCCTTGATCTCGACGGAAGGAATCTTAGAAATCTTCTTGGTCGAACCGTCGGCGAGCGTATAGGTGCCGCTAAAGGCCTCTTCGCCGCCCTCGACGGGAAACGTCACGCCGTAAACCTCGACACGGAAAAAGCCGCCGGCAGGCGCCGTCTCGCCAAAGTCGATCTTGAGCGTCTGGCCGTCAGCCTTGCACGTGGGCTTCATGGGCGTACGATCCATGAGGTCCTCGCCCGAGAGCATCGTCAATCGCGTGTTATCGGTGTCAAACGTCGTACCGTCAACAAACGTCAACGAAAGACCGCTCAGCTCCTCATCGGCATCGGCCTGGACCTCCCAGGTAATGCGCGTCTCGGTACCGCCGACCACAGCGCTGCCCGAACCGGTGTTGGGTCGGGCGGTAATCTTTGCGGTCTCAAGCGCCTGGGCGGTCGTGGGCGCATATGCCCCCGCGCAAACCAGCGCGAGCGCCACGGCCATGACGCAGGCTAGCTTTTGGAGCAAGGCGGGCAGTGGAAAACGCTGCTCCGCGGCCCCTTTGTTCAGTCGAGACAAGGTGGCTCCTATCGTAGAAGTTGCCGGCAAAACGAGACGGAAACGCTCTCCGTCAAGAGAAGCGCAAAGGCCCTCTCCGCAAAACGGAAAGGGCCTTTGCGCAATCAAGTAGCTATTTTACTTGATGTTGTACTTAGCCATGAGGGCGTCGACGGTACCGTCGTCGGTCAGGTCCTTGATGGCCTGATTGATGTCGTCCTTGAGCTTGGTATTGCCCTGGTTGATGGCGATGGCGTACTCCTCGCCGGTGCTGATCTGCTTGATGGTCTGGCAGGTGTTGAACTGCTCGGCGGTCAGCTGGCTGGCAACGGAGCGGTTGGTGACCACGGCGTCGCCCTTATCGGACTGCAGGGCGCTGAAGCACTCGGTGGCGTCCTTGTAGGGGACGATCTTGGCCTTGGGGAAGTTCTCCTGGGCAAAGGCCTCGGCGGTCGAGCCAGACTGGACGATGATGGTAGCGTCGGCGTTGTTGAGCTTCTCGCTGTAGTTGTCGGCCGTGATGTCGGTGTTATCGACCTTGGTCACGATAGCCTGATCGTCCATGTAGTAGGAATCGGAGAAAGTGACTTCCTTCTCACGCTCGGGCGTGTCGGTGATAGCCGCGATGGAGACGTCATACTTGGCGCCCGAAGCGACGCCCGGGACCAGCGTGTCAAAGTCATTGTTGACATACTCGACATCCAGGCCCAGCTTGTCGCCGATAGCCTTGATGAGCTCAAGGTCAAAGCCCTGATAATCGCCGTTGTCATCCTTGTACTCAAACGGAGCGTACTCGGCAGAGGTGCCGACGGTCAGCGTACCGTCCTTGACGAGCGCGTACTCCTTGGAGCCGTCGACCTTCTCGACCTTAGCGTCGTCAGAGCTGCTGGAACCGGCATCAGAACCAGAGGCGGCGTTGGACGAGCCACAGCCCGTCAGAGCAAGGGCGAGTGCCATAGCACCCGTGGCGGCAAATGCGCCAAGCTTCTTCAGCTTCATAATCAGTCTCCTTCCAATGACCCCACGTGATTCAGGGGCCTGCAAAAACTGATGGCTATTATGCACCCGCTTGGGAGAATCTGCAATTAGAAAACTGATTGAAACAAACCCAAAACGTGAATGGAGCACTCCACTTTATGACAGTCATTACTGCTGCAACGACCTTAACAGTTTGATTTCAGCCGCATAACCTGCAAGTTCGTTCGGTGTCTCCAAAATAAATGGCAGTGTACGCAAGCGGCCATTCGATACAATATTCTGCATAACCTGCATACCGCCGCCAAACTCTTCACTACCCAGGTAGCCCTTACCGATGCACTCGTGGCGGTCCTTATGGGCGCCGCAGGGATTCTTGGAGTCATTGATATGCACGGCGCGCAGGCGCTCGATACCCACCACACGATCGAACTCGTCGAGCACACCGTCAAGATCGCGTACGATGTCATAGCCGGCATCATTCACATGGCAGGTGTCTAGGCAAACGCCCAACTTAGCCGACAGCTCGGGGCGCTTGTCGGCAACGCCCTCGATAATGCGCGCCAGCTCCTCAAAGCTGCGGCCCACCTCGGTGCCCTTGCCGGCCATGGTCTCGAGCAGTACCGTCGTCTGCTGGTCCTCAAACATCACCTGACACAGGGTGTCGACGATCATCTGAATGCCGGCGTCGGAGCCCTGCCCCACATGCGCACCGGGATGGAAGTTGTAGTAGTTGCCGGGCAGCGCTTCCATGCGCCGCAGGTCCTCTGCCATGGCTTCCAGGGCAAACTCGCGCGCCCGCTCTTTGGCCGAGCAGGGGTTATAGGTATACGGAGCATGAGCCACGAGCGGACCAAAGTCGTTTTGCTCCATAAGCTCGCGCAGGGCCGCCACGTCATCTATGTCAAGGTCTTTCGCCTTGCCGCCGCGCGGGTTACGCGTAAAGAATGCAAAGGTATTGGCGCCAATAGACAGCGCCGTCTCCCCCATCGCCCGATAGCCCTTCGTCGTGGATAGGTGACACCCGATCGTCAGCATCCCCAATTCCCCCTCATCAGTTGCGGTGAAATAGTTCCTGTCGATGCCTTATTCTGCCGCAAACAGGAACTATTCCACCACAAGTTATAAAAGGGGCATCAGAGATGCGGGGCACCAAGCACTACGGCTACGGGCGCGAGCGTCATGATCCCTCACGCGTCAGCGCCAGGTCCTAGAGGGCTAGACGGATTGCATCGATAATGCGCGCGCAGCGCTGTGTGGCGGCAAGGGGCATGACGGGACTCTCGAGTTTCCCCGCCCGGATGAGCTGGGTCGCATGCTGGATTTCGCCGTAGAAATCATCGACCTCAAACGGGGCATTTATTTCGAGCATTCGTCCGTCGGAGCACTTCACATGGGCGAGCTCGGGACGATGGAGGCGTTCGATTTCCAACGAGCCCCGCTCGCAGGCAATCGTTAAGCGGCTTTCATATGCTGCTTTGCCGTCGCACGCCATATGAATGGGTATACCGCCGACACTCATATGGATCTCATCGGCCCAATCCACGCGGCCGCCCGATACGTCACGCCAGCGAACTTCACGAGACGAAACATCGCACGTGCCCGCAAGCAGATCCTCAAACCACCCGACCGCATAGCAGCCCATGTCATATAGACAGCCGCCCTGCAACGGATCGAGTAGATAACTCGAAGGGGACTCACCATAATCGAGTTTTTGCACGCTTTCGATCGAAACGATACGGCCGAGCTCGCCCGACGCAAGCAAGCCCTTCACGCGAGTCCGCATCGGACAAAACCGATTTTTCATCGCCTCCATAAACGGCACACCGCACTCACGGGAAACGGAGACGATCGCATGGGCCTCTTCTTCATTCAAAACGGCCGGCTTTTCGCACAGTACGGCCTTTCCCGCGCGCAGTGCCCGACAGACCCAATGCGCATGCATGCCATGCGGAAGTGCCAAGTAGATTGCGTCGACATCGGGGTCGGCAATCAGCGCATCATAAGCCGCATCGCAGCTATCGTCAGCCGTGGCATAACTGTGCGCGGCATCAATCGAAAACGCCCCGCAAAACTCCTCGACATGCGAAGGAGTGCGACCGGCGGCAGCCACAAGCCGTGCCCCGTCCACCTCCTTGAGCGACGATGCAAATCGATGCGAAATGCGTCCAGCGCCCAAAACGCCCCAACGAACCTCACGCAAATCATCACATGAATCCCGATGGCCCACGACAGCCCCCTTCAGTTGCGGTGAAATAGTTCCTGTTGATGCCTTATTCTGCCGCAAACAGGAACTATTCCACCACAAGTTATAAAAGGGTCATGAGGCGCGCGTTTTGTTGAAGGCCTTAAGCACCGCCGTCACGGGACCAGGCTGAAAACGGCGGCATACGTCGTCCAAGCGCCCGGGAATATCGATGTGTTGCGGGCAATGCCGCGCGCATTTGCCGCACTTGACGCAATTGCTCACCAACTTGGGCTCGCTTGTGCGCACCGCGCTCGCCGTAAAGTACTGCGATAGACCCGTAAACCAGCTGTGCGCATAGCTTGCGTTGTAGGCGGCAAAACACCCAGGGATATTGATGCCTTTAGGACACGGCATGCAGTAGCCACATCCCGTGCAGGGCACGCGATTCGATTTTTCAAACTCTCCCAGCACACGCGCGATGGTATCGAGCTGCTCTGTCATCATCGAATCCGGCAGTGCGCGATCCGCCAATGCCGCGTTCTCGTCCACCTGCGCGGTATCGGTCATACCCGATAGCAGCATCGTGACCTGAGAATGATTCCACACCCACGAAAGGCCCCAAGCAGCCGGCGTCTTCAGGTACGGATCGCGTACGCCATCGAGCACGGCGCGGGCCCGCGGAGGCAGCTTGCCCGCCAAGCGTCCACCCAAAAGCGGTTCCATCACAAACACCGCGAGCCCGCGCTCCGCAGCCGCCACGAGTCCTGCCGTTCCCGCTTGGTAACGCTCGCCGGCATAGTTGTACTGGATCTGACAAAAATCCCAGTCATATGCGTCAAGCATCGTCAGGAAATCCGCCGCGCTGCCGTGATACGAAAAACCAATCTGGCGAATACGCCCCGCCGCCTTTTGACGCGCGATCCAGTCCTCGATGCCCAACGCCACCACACGTTCCCACTGGGCGGGTGAGGTGATGTTGTGCATAAGGTAATAGTCGATATGGTCGGTCCGCAGCCGACGCAGCTGTTCGTCAAAGAACCGATCGAAATCCCCTGTGCATGCACACGAAGCGTGCGGCAACTTGGTCGCCAGTAACACCCGGTCGCGCAGCCCCAGGCGCTCAAGCGAGGCGCCCACGCACGCCTCGTTACCGGGATAGAGATACGCGGTATCCAGATAATTGATCCCCTGCTCCACCGCACGGGAAATGATGGCATCGGCTGTCTTCGCGTCCGGACGTCCCGGCGCACCGGGAAACCTCATGCAACCCAGCCCCAGAGCAGATATTCGGTTACCACTTTTGGGGTCAACGCGGTATTGCACGGACCCTCCCTTCGCCATCAGCGCTCGGCAAGGCGAAACACAATGGTCACGCGGCCGAAACATCGTGGAATCGCAATCGAGAACGTATCGTAACGCAGCAGAAATCGAGCTGTCACGGCACCGCTTTAACATCAGCAAAAAGCCCGATGAAAGGAGTCGAGCGTGACCACGCGCGAGGACGCCTACCCCTATCCCGGAGAACAATACATCCTCTCGGTCAACCGTTACCAGATCGAGGTCATGGACCATCTGGACGAGCTTCCCGCCACAGGCGCCGTCATCTTCTGCACCTTCCCCAAGGTGCGCGATGGCGTTGGATATCCAGCACGCGTTTTTGCCATCTGCCCCGCGGCATAAGCGCACAGTGCAATAGTTTCTTTTTCATAACAGCAGCCCCGCGCACCCACCAATCACCCTGGCAGCATACAATCCATCAGGCGCCCCTTACGCAGGCGCCTTTTATATGGGGAGATGATTCACATGCAGATCAACAAGGTTGCCTTTATCGGCAAGGGTGGCGTCGGCCTACTCTATGGCAGCATGATTGCCAAGACGCTCGGCAACGATGCCGTCGAATACATTATGGACGACGCCCGTTTCGAGCGCCACGCAGGCGACGCCCTTACGGTCAACGGCGAGCCCTGCGCACTCAAGTCCGTGCGCGTCAGTGAGGCAACGCCCGCCGATCTGGTCATTCTCACGGTCAAGACGACGGGACTCAACCAAGCACTCAAGACTATGGAGCGCGTCGTGGGACCCAACACGCTCATCGCCTCGCTGTGCAACGGCATTACGAGCGAGCAAAAGATTGCCGAGCGCTTTGGCTGGGAGCATACCGTCCTGGGTATCTGCCAGGGCATGGACGCCGTATTCCTCGACGGCGCGCTCACCTTTACCAATGCGGGCGAGATTCGCTTTGGCGCGGCAGCAGGCACCGAGCCCGCAACCGTCACCGCCATCGACGAGCTCTACACACGCTGCGGCATCGCCCATACCGTCGAGAGCGACATTGCGCACCGCATGTGGGCCAAACTCATGCTCAACGACGGCATCAACCAGACCTGCATGGCCTACGGCGGGACCTACGGAAGCGCCACGGAGCCGGGCTCCGAGCAGCGTCGCTGCTTTGTTTCCGCCATGCGCGAAACGCTTGCGGTCGCCAACGCCGAGGGCATTGAGCTGACCGAGGCAGACCTGACGCAGATGGTGCGCCTCATCGAGGGAATCGACCCCGCCGGTATGCCCTCGATGGCGCAAGACCGCGTCGCAAGGCGCAAAACCGAGGTTGATGAGTTCGCGGGCACCATCTGCCGCCTCGCAGCCAAACACGATATCCAGGCGCCGCAAAACGATTGGCTCTACCAGAGGATTCGCGAAATAGAAAGCAGCTGGTAGCCTCGGCCGCATCGCGACGCGTGCAACACAAGCAGACAGGCCTTCGCGAGGACTCCGTCATTCGCGAAGGCCTGTTGCATTTAGCTCGAGGCTAAAACTGAGGCTTATTTTGCGATTCCGGAACCTCGTCCTCGTCATCGCGGCAAAGCATCACGCCGGCGCTTCCCAGCAGCGCCGCTGCAATCAAGGCGCCCACAACCACAGGAGCGGCGCCCGTGGCGGACTGCAAGCCGGCAACGAGCGCGACCGTCGGACCAAGACATCCGATCAAAAGGGCAACGACGGCAATAGCGACATCTCGAGCGCTCACAAGACCACTTCCTCCACGAGAAAGACTTTGCTTCTCATGACTTAGTGTGCCCCGCGCCCATATGCCCAACGTAGTGCCACGGTAAGGGCTCAGTTAACCCAAATGCATATAAAAACGGACGCCTTTACGTTGCCCGAAAGCACGGTAAAGGCGCCCGTCCATCATGTGCAATCGATGTCGGCAGATTACCAACCGGTGTAGTAATCGGTAGTTCCGGCTGCGCAACCCGAATCGTAGACCTTGCACTCGCCCTTAGAGCCCGTAAAAGTCGAGCCCTGGGACTTATCGCTCGCTGCCACAACGTAGTAGCCGTCGGCATCGCGCCAGAAACCCTCGGAATCCTGTGTCCACTCACCCGTGCGGTGATGGTAGAGTACGTTGCTGCTGTAATAGGTCTCAC
>CAJMOM010000027.1:0-14454 GCA_905215005.1 uncultured bacterium
GTCCTCCTATGGCTGGCTGGCCCAACTCATCTACTCGCTCGTGTTCTTCACGCTGGCGTTCCTGTTCGCCCAGCATCCCGAGAAACTCTCCAAAGTGCTCGGCCGATTCATGGGACCGTTGCTGCTGGTGCTCATTGCTGTCCTGTTCATCGCCTGCCTGATCCACGGCATCGGCACCCCGGCCAACCCGATGGGCGACTACTCCACAAACCAGATCGCACGCGGCTTCCTCGACGGCTACCAGACCATGGACCTGCTCGCGTCGCTCGCCTTTGGCATCATCATCGCCGAGACCATCCACGAGCTGGGCGTTACCGATGACAAGCGCGTGGCCTTTGAGATTTCCCGCTCCGGTGTGATCGCCGGTGTGCTCATGGCCGTCATCTACTGCGGCCTGGCGCTTGCCGGCACGCAGCTCAGCACCGTGATGCCCGATGCCACCAATGGCGCCGCCATCCTTGCCCGCTCTGCCTCCATGCACTTTGGCCTTGCCGGCACGGTCGTGGTCTTTGCGATCTTTTTCCTTGCCTGCATGAACGTGTGCATCGGCCTCATCAGCTGCTGCTCGCGGTACTTCTGCGAGACGTATGTGGTCGAAGGGGGAGCGGAGGCCCCCGAGGGGGCCATGCGCCGTCCCTTTGCGATTCTCGCCTTTGTGTTCGCGGCGTTTTCGTGCGTGCTCTCCAATGTGGGCCTCGACGTGATTCTTATGTTCTCGGTGCCCATGCTCAACGCCTTGTATCCCGTTGCCATAGTGCTGGTACTGATGGGCCTGGTGCACGGCTTTTGCGACGCTCATCCGCAGGTGTGGGTGTGGGTCGGCGGCGTGGTTGCTGTGCAGAGTGTGATCACCTCGGTCCGCGATGCGTTCTTTGCGGGCGCGTGGCTGCCGTTCGATGCGCTGCCGTTGGCGGACATTGGAGCCGCGTGGGCGCCAGTCGCCGTGGTGGCGTTTGTGATCGGCCTGGCCCATAGCCAGTTTGTCGCACATTCGAGGAGCTAGGGTATCGTCGCTTGCACAGGCGCGAAGTCTCCCCTATAATTTCCTTCGCTTTGGGACACGCAAGGTTTAGACCTTAGCTGCTCAACACCTTCGGGACGTGGCGCAGTTTGGTAGCGCGCCTGCTTTGGGAGCAGGATGTCGCAGGTTCAAATCCTGTCGTCCCGACCATATCTTGCGGGCGTAGTTCAATGGTAGAACCCCAGCCTTCCAAGCTGATGACGCGGGTTCGATTCCCGTCGCCCGCTCCATAAGATAGCTTAACGGCTCTGATTCCCTTTGGGATCAGAGCCGTTTTCGTAAACGTGCCGGGGACCCCACATCCCCACCTAAGTTGCGGTGAAATACGGACTGTTTTTCGGCTTTTATGGCCCATGTAGTCCGTATTTCACCGCAACTATTTGTAAGGTTGGATTTTGATGCCGTTGGGAGGATCGTAGCGACCGTCTACCGAGAGTGGAAATATTTTTTGAAGCTCTGACCTGCGACGTCAAGCTTTTGGTCAGCTTTTGGCAAGGCCTGCGGACGGAAGCATGCGATAGCGTAATGGTATTCTCTCCGCCGTGATGGTTATGGGGTTGGCCATGCTCGATAAAGGCAAACATTTTCCGCAGTCCTATGCAAGGATGCTATTCTCGGCCGTTGGAATTCATCAAGATGGACAGCTGCTTATAACAATTGATCCTTGGGATGAACGCCGTGCGCGCGAGCTTATGCAGGAAGAGCTCATGCTTCGTCTTTACAACCATGTGTATGCGGATCCGGTCTATTGGAATAATCTTGGGGTTGAAGATCGTATCTTTCAGCTGGCATCCGCTATTGCGGTCGTTGAACCGGATGCTGTGTTTTGCGGAGCGACAGCAGCGTTGCTCTACGGCATCGGCTCGGCGTATACGCTTCTGGATAAAGTGCAAGTGCTGCTGCCACGGTCTACAAGGCGTGATACGTATGAGTTCGTTGAATACAAGCGCTGGCGCCCGGGCGAAGTGTGGCGGCTTGGTCTGTTTACACTGACGGATCCGTGTCGAACGGTTGTTGATATCGCGCGATCGAGCGCCTTTCGCTATGCGCTGGGTTATGTCGATGGCTTGGCCCGTGAGTACGATGTCGAACGCGAAGAGCTGCGAGCATATGCGCAGGCAAATTGTCGAGGGCTGCATGGCATCGCGCGTGCTTTTGACGTTTTTGAGTATATGGACGGCAGGTCAGACAATGGCGGCGAGTCTGAGGCGAGAGCAGCGATGATTCTCGCTGGGGTTGCCGCGCCCGAGCTTCAAGTTGAGATAACGCGACCGGGAAACGCTGGCTATTATCTAGCAGATTATGGCTGGCAGATGCCAGACGGCTCATGGACGCTGGCAGAGCTGCATGGGCTAGGCAAGTTTGAAGACGAGGCTCAAAATGATCCAGAGCGGGCGGCGGCAAAAACGTATCGAGCGGCCCTCATGCGCGACGCGAACCTTCGCGCCATGGGCCACAACGTCATTCATTTCAAACTCTCGGACACCTACGACGTAGAATCGTTCGGTGCCATGATGCGCGGTTACGGCATTCCGACAATAAAACCCTACGCCGACTCCCGATAGCGAAATCGTTCGCGGTCCACCTTCAATAAGTTGCGGTGAAATACGGACTGTTGTGGCCTTTAAAGGCATAAATCAGTCCGTATTTCACCGCAACTTAGGAGGGGATGGGGTTAGCTGCGGGGGCGGTGGCGGAGCTTGTCGATGGTGGAGTCGGTGCTGTGACTGCGGGCTTCGGCGGCGCGGTCGCGGGCGTCGGTTGCGGTTTGGCGCTTGCGGCGGTAATCGATCATGCCTTGGATGATGGGCTTGCCAAAGCTCACGACATCATCGTTGTAGATAGCGGTTCGGGCTGCGAGGAGGCAGTCGGTAAAGTCCATATGGGTCTTGCCAAAGAGTTTGACGGCAAGGGCGACAACGGTGGGCTCGTCGACCATAACGTCATCGAGCAGACTTTTCATGGCCGCAGTAATCTCAACGCGGGGAACCTTATAGACGTCGCGCAGCGTGACCACGACGCGTGTGATGATTTCGGGGTAGACACGAGCGGTGCGCGTGGCGATGACCTTGGCGGCGCGCGGTGACAGAACCTCGTCGTCGTCAAGCAGGTAGCGCAGGATGACGGTCTCGTCGATGATGGTGCTACTCATGGATATCTACTTCCTCGGGACCCAAAATCGAATCGTCGCTTTCTGTGGCAAGGTACTCAATCCAGGCATTGCGCTCTTCGGAGCGGCGATTGGGGTCCCCATATGCTTTGAGCGATCCATAGGCGGCCGTGCCGTCCTTGGAACGCACGGCGACCGGCTGAAAGGGGAGCTTGCGCATCAAAATGCTCTGCGCGACAAATAGACGGACAGCCTCGGCGAGCGATGTGCCCATGGCGTTGTAGAGATGCTCGGCATGCTGCTTGTCTTCCTCGCGAATGCGCACCTGCAGGATGGCTCTTTTTTGAGTCGATGACATCACTGGCCCCCTTAATGAGCGTGCAATATAGTCGGTCAAATGCGGCATAGCCGACATCTTAGAATCTTATAACCATTACTTTATTTTACTCAAGTAAATAACCATTAACACGAATACAAGCGTAGTACATCCAAAATAAGAGCGCGCAAAAATCTCTGAGGCGTACGCATGTAATACACTCACCTTTATAGCTTCTAGAGAATAATTCCAACCTGCCAAAACCCCTGCAATACACCCGTATTGCAGGGCGTATGTTCAAGTTTGCCACCTGCAACTGCGTATATTTAACCTGTATATCGTTGGAGGAATTCTATCGAAGTGCTTGTTTCGCCGCATGCGCTCGATACGCCGATGCCGGACCACGGGCGGTCCGGGGCAACGTCGACAGGGTCTCTCCGACATGGGATTCAGGAGGGAGTGAACAACATGGGCAATAAACGAGTCGTGGCTGATTCTTCACGCTGCATTGGGTGCCAAACCTGTATGGCGGCGTGCATCGAGGCACACGATATTCCCGGCAACATCGCCGCACCTCGCTTGCGCGTAACGCGCACCTACGAGATCTCCGCGCCGGTGGCATGTCACCACTGCGAGGACGCTCCGTGCGCGAAGGCTTGTCCTACGGGCGCCTTGTTCTTTGATCCAAAGAACCATCGTATCGGCGTCAACGAGGACAACTGCATCGGCTGCAAGAGCTGCGTCATGGCATGCCCCTTTGGCGCCGTGAGCGTGGCGACCACGCAGGTCCCCGTCTTGATGGGTGACGTGCGCGTGGGTTCGCAGACTAAGAGCTTTGTGCTCAAGTGCGACTTGTGCGTGGACCGTCCCGGCGGCCCGGCGTGCGCCGAGGCGTGCCCGACCAAGGGCCTCACCCTGGTGGACGAGGAGCGTCTGGCAGAACTGACTGCCGAGCGTGCCCGCGCCACCATCGAAAACGAGGCGTAAGCGTCGGGCGACAGGCCCAATGATTGTCAAATAAGTACCGAGCATTCGGTAGCAGAAAAAGGAAGGAGGGTGTCATGGAGAAGCATAAAGTGATTTGCCCGTATTGCGGCGCCGGTTGCCAGTTTAACCTCTTGGTCCAAAACGGCCAGGTCGTGGGTACCGAACCGCTCAACGGCATCACCAACCAGAGCGAGCTGTGCCTTAAGGGCATGAGCGGCTACGACTTCATCAACGACACCAAGATCTTGACTCCTCGCGTACTGCACCCGATGATCCGCCGCACCAAGGGCGCGGATCTTGAGCGCGTAAGCTGGGACGAGGCACTGGATTTCACCGCATCTAAGATGCAGGCCATAATTGACGAATATGGTCCTAACGCTGTCATGACCACCGGCTCTTCGCGAGGCGGCGGCAATGAGGCGAACTACGTCATGCAGAAGTTTACGCGTGCGTGCATCGGCACCCACAGCGTGGACAACTGCGCCCGTACTTGACACGGCCCTACTGTCCTCGGTCTGATGGACACGGTTGGTTCAGGTTGCATGTCATGCTCCATCCCCGGTATGGAGGATGCGGGCTGCATTTTCCTCTTCGGCTATAACCCTGCCGATTCGCACCCCATCGTCGCAAGGCGTATCGTGCGAGCCAAAGAAAAGGGTTGCAAGATCATCGTCGCCGATCCGCGCCATATCGAAACCGCGCGTATCGCCGATCTCTACCTTCCGATCAAGAACGGTTGCAACGTTGCGTTCCTCAACGCCTTTGCCAACTGCTTGGTCAACGATGGCCTCTACGACAAGGAATTCGTCGCCGAGCACACGAACGGCTTTGACGAATGGTGGGAGACCATCAAGAACTACACTCCCGAATCCGTACAGGACATCACGGGTGTCGAGCCCGCGTTGATCCACCAAGCTGCCGAGATGTACGCCACGGCGAAGCCCTCTGCCATCATTGGCTGGGGCATGGGCGTATGCCAGCAGAAGCAGAACCTGAAGACGGTGCACACCATCGCCTCCATCGCCTGCGTTGCCGGCCAGATCGGCAAACCCAATTCCGGCCTCGCGCCCGTGCGTGGCCAGAATAACGTCCAGGGCTCCTGCGATATGGGCATGCTGCCCAACCTGTACCCTGGCTACCAAAAGGTCACCGACCCCGCAGTGCGTGCCAAGTTTGCCAAGGCTTGGGGCGTGCCCGAGGAAAAGCTCCCGCTCGAGGAGGGCTACAAGCTCACCGACCTGGGCCACCTGGTCGACGAGGGCAAGGTGCACTGCTTCTACAACTACGGCGAGGACCCGGTGCAGACCGAACCCGATTCGGCCGGTATGCGCAAGACGCTCTCCGAGCTGGATCTGTTCATTTGCCAGGACATCTTTATGACGCAGACGACCATGCTCGCCGACGTCATCCTGCCTGCCACCTCTTGGGGCGAGCACGAGGGTGTCTTTACCGCATCCGACCGTAGCTTCCAGCACTTTGACGCGGCTGTTCCGCCCAAGGGCGAGTGCCGCCACGACTGGGAGATCTTCGCGGACCTGTCCACGCGTATGGGCTATCCCATGCACTACGACAACACCGAGCAGATCTGGAACGAGTGCATTAGCCTGTGCCCCAACTTTGTGGGCGCGACCTACGAGAAGATGGCTCCCGAGGGCGGCTACGCCCAGTGGCCCGTCAAGAGCACCGATGTGAACGACCACGGTACGCCCGACATGTTCGCTGGTGGCAAGTTCACCACCAAGGACGGCCGCGCCAACCTGATGGCGCACGACTGGGAGGCGCCCTCCGAGCTTCCCGACGATGAGTACCCGCTCATCCTGTGCACCGTCCGCGAGGTCGGCCACTACAGCTGCCGCTCGATGACCGGCAACTGCAAGACGCTGGCGCTGCTTGCCGACGAGCCCGGCTTTGTCCGCATGAATCCCGCGGACGCCGAGGCGCGCGGCATCAAGAACGGCGACATCGTCTCGATTCACAGCCGCCGCGGCCAGGTATACAGCCGCGCCGACGTGAGCGATCGCATCAACAAGGGCACGGTCTATATGACCTACCAGTGGTGGATCGGCAAGTGCAACGAGCTGACCATCCATAAGGTCGACCCGGTCTCGCATACGCCCGAGGACAAGTTCTCCGCCTGCCAGGTCGACGCTATCGCCGACCAGGTCTGGGCCGAGGGCGAGGTCGAGCGTCAGTACACCGAGCTCAAGCAGGCTCTGGTGGACGCCGCCGCTCCCCAGGACGTTGAGCCCGGCGCCGCCAAGTTCGATGACGAGACGCACGTGAACCAAATCGTGTAGTCCCGTTCTCGTTGGCTTTTTGGGCCGGGCGTCCCGTACGTTCGGGAGCCCGGCCCGTTATTTTGAAAGGAAGTGGGGATGAACCGCTTCATCGACATCAACCCGGAGAGGTGCATCGGCTGCGGAACATGCCAGTCCGCCTGTGCCGACGCCCACCGGATGCAGGGTCTTCAGGATACGCCGCGCCTGGCGCTCGTGAAGACCGGCGGTATTTCGGCCGCCCTTGCCTGCCACCATTGCGAGGGTGCCCCCTGCGCCGAGGTCTGCCCGGTGAATGCCATCGAGCACGATGGCGACCGCATCCACGTCAAGGAGCAGGAGTGCATCGGGTGCAGGCTGTGCGCCATCGCGTGCCCCTTCGGAGCCATCCATCCCGATGGCACGTCTATCGCCGGTGTCGCAGGCATGTGCGACCCGACGCCTTCGTATCCTAAGTCCCTGAGCAGCCTGCTTACGTGGGCTCCTGGCCAGTACACCTGCGCTGTCAAGTGCGACCTGTGCGCCTTCGATCCGGACGGCCCGCATTGTGTGGCGGCGTGCCCCACCAAGGCGCTGACCGTCATGGGCGGCGCGGCCGATCGCGAGCTCGACGAGGCCAAGCGCCTGCGCTCGATCGAAAACGGTCCGGTCGTCGACGTTACCGCTGTGGCCCAGGGCCTCTCCGAGAAAGCAGAAGGGAGCGTAAACAATGGATAGCATGACGCTGTTTATCGCATCGCTTGCCGTCTCGTGCATCGGTGCGCTCGCCTCGGTTCTGCTGATCAAGGCCGATAACGCCGCCAAGACCGCCGGCTGCCTTATCGGCGCCGTTGCCGCGGTGCTGTCGTTCATCGCGGGCCTCGAGGCCGTGCTTGGCGACGTTTCGTCCCTCAACACGGTCTTCTTCTTCCCGTTCGCCCGTCTCGAGCTCTTGCTTAACGGCCTTGCGGGCCTGATCGTGGTCCTCATCTCGATCCTCGCCTTTGCGGGCTTCATCTACGGTCTGTCCTACTTCGACGAGTACCCGGGCAAGGTCGGGCGCGCCGGCTTCTTCATGAACACCTTCGTCGCCTCGATGATGCTCGTCATCACCGCCGACAACGTGTTCTGGTTCCTGGTCGCCTTTGAGCTCATGTCCCTCACGAGCTACTTCCTTGTCGTCATTGAGGAAAACAAGAACTCCATCAAGGGCGGTTGGCTCTACTTCGTCATCGCGCACGTGGGCTTCGTCCTCATCATGGCGAGCTTCCTGCTCATGACCAACGGCGTGGGCGGTTCCTTCAGCTTCAGTGATTTCCGTACGCATGACTTTGGACCCGCCGTCTCCTCCGCGTGCTTCGTCCTCGCGTTCTTCGGATTCGGCGCAAAGGCCGGTATCATCCCGCTGCACTCCTGGCTGCCCCAGGCGCACCCCGAGGCGCCGTCCAACGTGTCCGCCCTCATGTCCGGCGGCATGATCAAGATCGGCATCCTGGGAATCCTCAAGGTCGGTCTCGACCTGCTCGCGGGTTCGGGCGTCCAGCTCTGGTGGGGCCTCATGGTCCTGGTCTTTGGATCCATCTCCTCGGTCCTGGGCGTCGTCTACGCCCTCCACGAGCACGACATCAAGCGCCTGCTGGCCTATCACTCCGTCGAGAACATTGGCATCATCTTGCTCGGTGTCGGCGCGTCCATGACGGCGCACGCCCTGGGCAACGACGTCATCGCGACGATCGCGCTCATGGCCGCCCTCTACCACACGCTCAACCACGCCATGTTCAAGGGCGAGCTGTTCCTCGGCGCGGGCTCCCTGCTCTATGCCACGGGTACGCGCAACATGGAGAAGATGGGCGGTCTGTTCCGCCGCATGCCGGTCACGGCCGTCTGCTTCCTCATCGGCGCTCTTGCCATCTCGGCCATCCCGCCGCTGAACGGCTTCGTTTCCGAGTGGTTCACCTACCAGTCCCTGTTCAACATCTCGACGCTCTCCGACCCGGTCGTCATGGTGTTCGCCGTCGCCTCCGCGGCCGCGCTCGCCATCACCGGTGCCCTGGCCGTTACGTGCTTCGTGAAGGCCTACGGCGTCTCGTTCGCGAGCAGCCCGCGTTCCCAGGAGGCTGCGAACGCCAAGGAGTCCCCGGCTCCGATGTTGTTCTCGCAGATGCTCCTCGCGGCCATCTGCGTGGTGCTGGGAATCGGCTCTCCCGTCATCGCCCCGGTTCTGGGCGACGTCGCCCAGAGCGTGCTTGCCGGCTCCGCCGTCACGGCCACCTCGGGCGTGTCTCTGGTGAACGAGATTTCCGGTGCCGCCACCTCCACCCCCGCGATCGCCATCGCGCTCGTGGTCCTCACCGGCCTCGCGTTCGTGTTGAGGTTCTGCCTCGGCACCAAGGCCCCCGCTAAGAAGACCGACCCTTGGGCGTGCGGCTACGAGCCCAACGAGCACATGCCCGTCGTCGCCACGAGCTTCGCGTCCGACGTCGAGCTCTTCATGGGCCCGCTCTACACCCTGCGCGAGGTATGCACCAAGATCTGCTGGTCCATCGCGCACGTGTTCCAGAAGCTCACCGGTGTCGCCCAGGGCGTCGAGCCCCTGCCCGACCGCTTCCTGGTCGATGCACCGAGCGAGGGTGCCGACAAGCTGGCCGGCCTTGCCTCCAAGATCGAGGGCGGCAACTACTCCGTATACATCTGCTACATCGTCGCGGCGCTCGTGGTTTTCCTCGTGCTCGCCGTGGTCATGGTCTAGAGAGGGGAGAGGATATTATGAACATCGTTCTTGCGATAGCGCAGGGCCTCGTGGTCATGCTGGTCGCGCCCTTCTTCTCCGGCCTCGCCCGTGTGATTCGCGCGAAGATGCACAATCGCCGCGGTCCGTCCATCCTTCAGGATTACCGGGACCTCGCGAAGCTCATGGCGCGTCCCGAGTCCGTGAGTTCCGACTCGAGCTTCGTGCTGCGCATCATGCCGCCGCTGTTCCTCGCGGTGTCGTTCATGCTCGCCATGGGTCTGCCCATGTTCACGCTCGAGAGCCCCATGCCCGTCTTTGGTGACGCCATCACCATCATGTACGCGCTCGCGCTGTCCCGCTTCTTCTTCGCACTGTCCGGCGTGGATTCCTCCAACGCCTACGCTGGCTTCGGCGGTATCCGCGAGCTGCTCATGAGCGTGCTCATCGAGCCGTCCATGCTCATCGCGCTGTTCACCGTCGCCATCGTGTGCGGCTCCACGGACATTGCGACCATGGGCCAGCACATCGTTACGGGCAACGTCTCGAGCGTCGTCGCCGTTATCCTCGCTGGCGTCGCCTTCGCGGCCGCCTGTTACATGGAGCTCGGCAAGCTTCCGTTCGATCAGGCCGAAGCCGAGCAGGAGCTCCAGGAGGGCCCGCTCGCCGAGCTCTCCGGCCCGTCCCTGGCCATGATGAAGCTCGCCATGGGCATGAAGCAGGTCGTGGTCGTCGCTTGGTTCACCTCCATCTTCATCCCCTGGGGAGAGCCCGCGACCATCGGCGTCACCGCTCTCGTGGGCGCCGTCGTCTTCCTCGTCAAGTGCCTGGTCGATTTCGTCGTCTGCGGCGTGCTCGAGAACTCCGTTTCCCGTTCGCGCTTCAAGGTGCTCGGTAACCAGACCTGGGCCGTCGTCGGCATCGCGGTCCTCGCGTTCGTCTTCGTCTTCGTAGGCGGGTAGGGAGAAGGGAGAAACTATGTCAATCGAATCGAGCTTGTCCCTCTTTGCCATGGTGGCAATCGCCGTCCCCATGCTGGGCTCCCTGCTCATCGTCATGCTGCCGCGTCCCTACGCTAAATGGATCTGCGCCTTTGCCGGCGGCATCGCCACGGTCGCTTCCGTTGGCTTGGCCGCGACGTTTGCCGGAAACGGCATGAACGCGGTCGATGTAACCTGGGCGAGTATGGGTCAGACCTTGGTCATGGGCTTCATATTCGACCGGATGAGCACGCTGCTCGCACCCGCGTTCGTCGCTATCGGTCTGCTCGTCGTCATCTATTCGTTCCCGTATATGAGCGATAAGAACAAGGAGCATCCCGACGCGCCCCGTCGTCGCTTCTACGTGTACTTCTCCACGTTCATCGGCGCCATGGCCGGTCTCGCCTACAGCTCCACCATCGTCGGCCAGCTCGTTTTCTTCGAGATCACCGGCGTGTGCTCCTGGGGCCTCATCAGCTACTACATGACGCCCACGGCCAAGAAGGCCGGTATGAAGGCACTCATCATCACCCACATCGGCGCTCTGGGACTCTACATCGGCGCGGCCTTCCTGTTCGCCGGAACCGGCACGTTCGCGCTGAGCGCGATCTCCCAGCTCGATTCCGGTATGAAGACCGTCGTGCTGCTGCTCATCCTGTTCGCCGCTTGGGCCAAGTCCGCCCAGTTCCCGCTCTACATGTGGCTGCCCTCCGCAATGGAGGCCCCCACGCCCGTTTCCGCCTACCTCCATGGCGCGTCTATGGTTAAGGTCGGCGTGTGCGTGTTCGCCCGCGCTCTTGCGAGCGCCGGCGATATCCCCGAGATCGTCGGTTGGGTCGCCATCATCGACGCCGTCGTGACCATGCTCTTCGGCTTCCTCATGTATCTGCCCCAGAAGGATATGAAGCGCCTGCTCGCCTTCTCGACGATCGCGCAGCTCGCCTACGTGTTCTTCGGCCTGGGCCTCTCCGTGTTCGGAAGCCAAATGGCGTTCAACGGCGCCGTCGAGCACATCTTCAACCACGCGTTCACCAAGACCCTGTTCTTCCTCATCGCCGGCTCCCTCAGCTTCACGCTGGGAACCCGTATGTTGCCCAAGATCCAGGGCCTCATGAAGAAGTACCCGGTCACGGGCGTGGGTTTCGCGGTCGCCGCGACCGCAATCGCCGGCGTGCCCCCCATGAGCACGTTCTTCTCCAAGTTCCAGATTATTTCCGGTGGCTTCGCGGTTGGTGCTTCCAACACGGTCATCTTCGTCCTCGTGTGCGTCATGGTCGTCGAGACCGTCGCCACCTTCGCATGGTTCCTGCGTTGGATGGGTAAGGTCCTGCCCGGTGAGCCGAGCGAGACCGTGGCCGCCGGCCAGCCCCTTCCGCGCGCCATGGCGTTCGTGTTCGTCGTCCTCATGATCATGGTCGTCGCCGCCGGTCCTCTGTCCTCTAGTTGGATGGGTTAGGAGGTAGGACATGGGTTATTCGTTAGTCAATATCCTGGGCGGTCTTCTGATCGTGACCTCCACCATGGTGGTCGTCTCGAAGACCATCCCGTCCGCCATCAAGTGGTACGCGATCCAGTCGGTTGTCCTGGTGGGCGTGCTGCTCACCCTGGGCCTCACCACCGGTGCCACCGAGCTTCTCATGTGGGCCGCGTCGGCCTTCGTCACCAAGGTGATCCTCGTTCCGTTCATTCTCAACCGTGCCTACAAAAAGATGGGTTCGCCTGCCGATAGCACGTTGACCTCCTCCGTCAAGCCGGCCTGGACCATCATCCTCACCGGTCTGGAGGTGGCCATCTGCTTCGCGGTGGTCACGCGCCTGAGCCTGCCCACCGCTGAGGTGGCTACTCCGGCCCTCGCCATCAGCTTCGCGCACTTCTTCGTCGGCCTCACGTGCATCATCTCCCAGCGCAACATCCTCAAGCAAATCTTCGGGTACTGCCTTATGGAGAACGGTAGCCACGTGACGCTCGCCCTGCTCGCGCCCACGGCCCCCGAGATCATCGAGATCGGCATCGCCACCGACGCCATTTTCGCCGTCATCATCATGTCCGCCGTCGTCGTGAGGATCTGGAACGACACCAAGTCGCTCGACTCCCACGACCTGACCGAATTGAAGGGGTAGGCCATGGATGTTTCAATGCTGACGGTCGCCCTGCTCGCTTGTCCCCTCGTGTTCTCCCTGATTATGGCTGCGCTCCCCAAGACGACGTCCTACAGCGTCTTTGCGGGGCTCAACACCATCTCCGTCGCGGCGACCCTCGTCCTTTCGGTCGTCACCGCGGGAACCATGCTCTCGAGCGGGCAGAATATCGACGCTTTGGGCCTGTGGCTCCATCTCGATTCGCTCTCGTCGATCTTCGTCCTTCTGGTAGGCATCATCGGGTTCATCACAGGCGTGTACTCCATCTCCTATATCAAGATCGATATCGAGGAGAAGACCATGCCGGCCGAGCGCACCAAGCAGTACTACGCGCTGTTTAGCCTGTTCGTTTTCACGATGCTGCTCGCCTGCCTGTCCAACAACATCATCCTCACCTGGGCGGCGGTCGAGGCCACCACGCTGTCGACCGTGTTCCTCGTGGGCATCTACAAGAACAAGCAGGCGCTCGAGGCGTCTTGGAAGTACGCGATGGTCTGCACCGCCGGCGTGGCCTTCGGCCTGTTCGGCACGCTGCTCATCTACGCGAACGCCGCCGATATCATGCCCAACGCGCATGAGGCAGCCTTCCTCACCTCCATCATGCCCTACGCCGACCAGTTCGACCCGATGCTCGTGCGCCTCGCGTTCGCGTTCATCGTCATCGGCTTCGGCACCAAGGCGGGCCTGTTCCCCATGCACACTTGGCTGCCCGACGCGCACTCCCAGGCTCCGAGCCCGGTCTCCGCGCTGCTCTCGGGCGTGCTGCTCAAGTGCGCCATGCTGGTGATCATCCGCTTCTACTCCCTGTCCATCATCACGGTGGGCGACACCTATCCGCGTACGCTCCTGCTCATCCTGGGCACGCTGTCCATCCTGGTGGCCGCCCTGTGCATCTTTAAGCAGGACGATATCAAGCGCCGCTTCGCGTACTCCTCCGTCGACAACGTCGGCGTGGTCGCGCTGTGCCTGGGTATCGGTGGTCCGCTCGGTATCGCCGCCTGCCTGCTGCACTGCATCTTCCACGGTTTCACGAAGGCGCTCGCCTTCTGCATGGCCGGTAACATCCAGCACATCTACCACACCCGCGACCTGAACAAGATCAAGGGCGTCGTCGAGATCGCTCCCGTCACGGCAGCGCTCACCATCATCGCCCTGCTCGCGCTCGCCGCCTTCCCGCCGTTCGCCCTGTTCATCTCCGAGTTCCTCACCTTCGTGGCCGGCATCCAGTCCGGTCCCATCTGGGTGGTCGTGCTCGTGGCCATTGGCCTCACCGGCGTGTACTTTGCCCTTACCGGCATCGCGCTCAAGTCCATCTTCGGCAAGGCGCCCGAGGGCATGAAGCGCCACGAGGTGCCCGCCCTTATGATCATCCCCGAGATCGCCCTCGCGATCGTGGTCATGTGGTTCGGTATCGCCACCCCGGTTGCCATCACGAGCGGCGTCGAGGATGCAACGTCCGTCGTTTTGAACCAGAGCGTCGAAGAGCTCCACGAGGCTCCTCTCTACCGCATGGTGTTCAGTTCCCAGACCAAGACAAGCGAGGTGAATTAGCACCATGGCAGAACCTGAAAAGAAGGACTACGCTCGTCGTTGCGAAAGCCACGTCGAGGCCCTGCGCGCCGCAGTGCCGGGCGCTATCGAGAAGGTCGAGTGGCAGTGCGAGGACCAGCTGACGATTACCGTCAAGCAGGACAAGCTGCCCGAGGCCGTCCACTACCTGTATTACGAGCGCTACGGCTGGATTCCCGTGATCATCGGCAACGACGAGCGCAGTCTGTGCGGTCGCTACGCCGTGTATTACGTCATCTCCATGGAGGGGGAGGACCCCGGCTGGGTGACCGTCCGCACCGAGGTCGATCCCGCCAAGATGACGTTCCCGTCCGTGACGCCGTTCGTCCCCGCCTGCGTGTGGGGCGAGC
>CAJMOM010000028.1:0-14130 GCA_905215005.1 uncultured bacterium
AGCGTGGGCGACGACGTGTTCGCCGGCACCGTCGTGGAAGACGGCAGCATCTTGGTGCGTGTGCGCGCCAATACGGCTCAGACCAAGCTCCGCTCGATTGTCTCGCTCGTACAGACGGCCGACTCGCTCAAGTCCGAGGGCCAGTCGCATATGGAGGACCTTGCCAACAAGATCGTCCCGTGGAACTTCCTGCTTGCGGGCCTGGTTGCGCTCACCACACGTAGCCTCATCAAGACCTCGGCGGCGCTGATGGTCGACTACTCGTGCGCACTCAAGCTCACGGGTTCCGTCGCCGTCATGACCGCCATGAGCGACGCCGCCAAGATGGGCGTCATGGTCAAGGGCGCGAAGTACTTTGAGTCGTTTGCCAAGGCCGACACCATTGTGTTTGATAAGACCGGCACGCTCACCGAGGCACAGCCGCGTCTTGCCTGCGTGCTCACCACCGATGGCTGGAGCGAGGACGAGATCCTGCGCCTTTCCGCTTGCTTGGAGGAGCATTTTCCGCATCCGGTGGCACGCGCCGTGGTCAATGCGGCGCGCGAGCGCGGGCTCGAGCACCGCGAGCGCCATGCCGCCGTCGAGTACATCGTGGCGCACGGCATCGCTTCGTCCATTGAAGGGCGTCGCGCCATCATCGGTTCCGCGCACTTTGTATTCGAGGACGAGGGCGCACAGCTCGAATCCGACATTAAGGAGCAAATCGAGCTCCAGATGCAGGGCCTGTCGCCGTTGTATCTGGCGGTCGACGGCACGGTTGTGGGCGTGCTCGGTATCGAGGACCCGCTCAAACCTGGCGTGCGCGAGGCCATCGCCGACTTGCACGCGTTGGGCGTTAAGCATGTCGTTATGCTCACGGGCGATTCGGAGCGCACGGCCGAGCGCATTGCGCGAGAGGCAGGGGTCGACGAGTTTAAGGCCGAGCTGCTGCCCGAGGACAAGTACGCCTATGTGGAGCGCATTAAGGGCGAGGGGCGCCACGTTGCCATGGTGGGCGACGGCGTCAACGATTCGCCGGCGCTGGGCCTGGCCGATGTGGGTCTGGCCATGGGCGGTGGAAGCGACATCGCCAAGGAGGTCGCCGATATCATCCTGACCGACACGGATCTTGCCGCGATCGTGCGCCTGCGCCGCATGAGCCAGGGGCTTATCGACCGTCTGACGAGTTCGTATTCCAAGGTTATGCTCACCAACTCGGCGCTGTTGGCATTGGGTATTACCGGCATGATTACTCCGCAGGCGTCGTCACTGCTGCACAACGGCTCAACGATCGCCTACAGCCTGGGCAACGCAAAGGCGTACCTGCGTTAGCAGACGTGTTCGCCCACGTTATCTGGCCTGCGCCCAGACGGCATCGGTGCCGTCCGGGCGCAGGCCTTTTGCATTTGACCATTTGCTAGCTTCTCTATATAGTGTTGCTAGCAGGGCTAGCAATTGAAGGGAGCGGGATCGACGTGGGTGCTGTTAGCAGCATGGCGCAGGTGAACGTTCGCGTGGATCGCCAGGTCAAGAACCGTGCCGAGGAAGCGCTGCAGCTTTCGGGCGCCTCGCTGCCCGAGCTTATCAAAAAAGTCGTAGCGAAGGTTGCACAGGGCGGCGGTTCGTGCGAAGAGGTGTTGTCGGCCGTTGACGACCAACTGCCTAGTGCTGGTGCCACCTCGCCGTTTGCCGCATCATGGGCGGCGGCGGATCAGCTTTACGCGGACCTGGGCATCGCTGCGTCGCCCGTATCCGACGATCGCGGTTGGGACACAATCTATTCCGAAGCCATGGACGAGCGCTATCGCCAAAAGGGGATGATCCTGTGAGCGGGGCTCCCCTCAAAATAATGGTGGATGCCAACGTATGGGTTGATTCGTTTTGCGCCGACCATGCCGAGTCGCTTGCCGCACGTGCTTTTATCGGACGGGCGACGGGGACGGGGGCGTTGCTGTTCTTTCCGGTTCATATCGCTAAAGACGTGCTGTACGTTGTCCAACACGAGCTGAAGCGCAGCGTTCTTGCCAGCGGGGGAGCGCTCGACGAGGCATCTGCCCGTGCAATTGGCGATGCGGCGTTGGCGTTTGTTCGGAACATGACCGAAAACGCCACGGCCGTGGGCGCAGATGCGTCGGACCTTTGGCTGGCCGACAAATACTTAGCGCTCCATCGCGATTACGAGGACAACTTGGTGCTCGCCGCGTGCAAGCGCGTGCAGGTCGATTACTTGGTGACCAACGATCGTAAGCTGCTCGAACATGCCGATCTTGCAGCAAAGACCCCGCGCCAAATGATGCCGATTCTGGCTTTGACCGAACGTGGCGGCGCGGCTATCGGTTGACGCGAACTGTTTGCGGGCCTCTTGGACGACGATGCGCCAAGGGACCCGCGTCTGCTATTTACAAAAGCTCGGCCTTAATGGCGGGACTTTCTGCGAGCTGCTCGGCTGCCTTTTCGTCGGAGCTGTCGAGTGCTGCCAGGCTGCGGTAGACCCACTCGTTGACCTGGGTGTTCTTGACGCCTGCGGTCTGCATAAGGGCGCCTACCTCGCGGATTGCTGCGAGCAGATCGGCTTTGGGACCCGCGAGCTCGACCTCGATGTCGTGGTAGGCGGTCACGCCGCGGTTTTCGCTCACGTGGTCGATAAAGCCCTCGACGGTCTCAAGCTGCTGGGCGAGAGCTGCGTCATCGTCAGCGTCCAGTGCGACGAGTGCGTTCGATACCGTGAGGGCGGGATGTCCGCACGGTACAAAGCCTTCGATGACATCCATAGCTTCGGTAATGGTTGAGCCCAGGCCTGCGAGGGCATTGGCGAGTTGCTGCTTGGTATCCATAACGGTCCTTTCGACGGGTCAATTTTGCTTGGCGAAAATATACGTGACGCGTTCGGTAGCAAAAGTGCGAAGTATGGTGCACATTAGGGTCTTCACAGCTCGTGCATAGAACAGCTGTCCGCTTTCAGAACGTGGTAAGATAACACTCCACAAGCGGGGCTCGCCCTGCATGTTCCTTGAAAAGTCGACGGGTGTTGGGTGCTCGTGCCCAATGCCATCCAGACTTCCCGACATTCGGGGGCGACTGGTTTCGACACGATAGCTCTGAGAGAGGAAGCAAGCCGAGGTCTCCTCGCCTCGTTAAACAGGGGTACCGTCAAATTGAATTGACAACAACTCTTCTTTTGAGCCTATGGCTCTCGCTGCTTAGTTTATAGCGGCGCGTCAACCCGGTGATTTCCCCGACACCGGCGCGACGTCATTTTAGGGGAATGCTCCTGCGCACGTAATCGGTATGGCGCAGGCTAAGACCGAACCGGTTAGGACGCCGCGAGCGTGTCGCTGCGCGCAAAGCGTCCGAGACTAAACCAGCGACTGAGCTTGGAGATGCCAATCAGGGGGCTTTCGTGGACCGGAGTTCGATTCTCCGCGCCTCCACCATAAGTAACAGGCAGGTAGATATTCGTATCTACCTGCTTTTTTTATTTCTAGTCCGTACCGCGGAGAATCGAACTCTATGCAGGGCGCGAGTGTTAAACAAACGCGGAGCGTTTGTAGCGAGCGGGCGAGGACGCCGACAGGCGGCCGAAGCCGGTGCGTATTTGCGAAGCAAATACGCGGATTCTCCGCGCAATGCCTCTACAAGGTGGAGTAGTCAATTTGGGACGGGGCTATTTTAGCTACCCCTATAAGCCAGTCGATATTAGTTCTGGTCCCCAATAATTCGTCGACAGTCAAAGGGCAGCTAAAATAGCCCCGTCCCAAATTGACTACTCGCGTTGACGCCTCAAGCGGAAGTTGCATCCCAGAATATCGGCTCAGAATGGGATGCATTTTCCGGATGGGTTGTTGGCGGAAAGTTCATCCCGGAATCCGCGCTCAGAACGGGACGCGCTTTCCCAATGGCGGTCCAAGCGGAAAGCACGTCCCGGAATCTCGCCTCAAACTGGGACACACTTTCCGCTTCACCTGCCGCCTTGAAAAACCCATGCGCTCGCCATCCCAAAACTGGGTAGAAGAAAGCCAAAACGCAATCGCAGGAGGTCAATATGACTGCAGAAGATAAGGCAAAGAACGCCGGCAAGGTCGCGCTCGTTTTGGAGGGCGGCAGCTTCCGCGGGCAATTTACCGCAGGCGTGCTCGACGTTCTCATGGAGGCGGGCGTCGAGATTCCGGCTGTCTATGGTGTATCGGCAGGTGCTCTCAACGGCGTGAACTACAAGTCGCACCAGATCGGCCGTGCCAACCGCATCAACCTGGCTTTCTGCAACGACAGCCGCTTCATGGGCGCTGCATCGTTTGCGTCCACGGGCTCCATTGTGGGTTACGACTTCATCTTCAACGATGTCCAGGACCGCCTGGATCCCTTTGACAACGAGACGTTCGACGCGAGCCCCATCGAGATGTACGCCGTCGCGACGGACATGCTCTTTGGAACCGCCACGTACCTCCCGGTCAAAAGCGCCGTACTTGACCTCGATGCCGTGCGCGCATCGACCTCGTTGCCGCTGGTGACGCCGCCGGTCGAGATCGACGGGCACAAATACGTCGACGGTGGCGTTGCCGATTCGGTCCCCATCGAGCACGTGCTGGAGGAGGCGGGCTTCGATCGCGCGGTTGTCATTGTCACGCAGGACCGCTCGTATGAGAAAAAGCCCTACGAGTTTTTGCCGGCCGCGCGTGCGCGTTATGCCGACTACCCCTATCTGCTCGAGGCTATCGAGACGCGCCACGATCGTTACAACATCCAGCGCATGCACCTGTGGAAGTATGAGCGCGAGGGCCGTGCGTTGGTCGTCGCTCCACAAAAGCCGGTCGAGGTCGGCCACGTTGAGCACGATTCGGCAAAGCTCCTCGACCTGTATATCCAGGGCCGTCAGGAGGCAAAGCGCCTGCTCGCGGAAATCCAAGAGTTCGTTGAGCGCTAGCGACGGCGAACCCTCAAAAAATGACAACAGCTAAAGAGCTGGAAAATCACGGCTCGTGGATGACATGTGCAGAAACTCTGGTCGGAGCCAAAATACCTGTTGACTCGTACGGCGAGCGGGGTAATATGGACGGGTTACTTGCAGAGCCCCGTGAATCTCTGTAACAACACGTACTGTACATGGAGGAGTCTAAGTGATTTCGAAATCGACTCACTACGCCAAGCAGGGCGAGGTCCAGCGCAACTGGGTTCTCGTCGACGCCGATGGTGCTGTCCTGGGCCGTCTTGCCACCCAGATCGCAATGATCCTGCGCGGTAAGAACAAGCCCCAGTTCACGCCCAACAGCGACTGCGGCGACTTCGTTGTCGTCATCAACGCCGATAAGGTCCAGCTTACCGGTAACAAGGCCGACACGAAGACCTATTATCGCCACAGCGGCTACAACGGCGGCCTCAAGGCTGAGAGCTTCCGCCAGGCTATGGAGAAGCACCCGGAGAAGGTCATCGAGCGCGCCGTTCGCGGCATGCTGCCCAAGACCACCCTCGGCCGTGCCCAGATGACCAAGCTTAAGGTCTACGCTGGTGCCGAGCATCCGCATGCTGCCCAGAACCCCACGAAGATTGAGCTGGAGGCTTAAAGATGGCTGAGAACACCGTTGTCTACCAGGGTACCGGCCGTCGTAAGAACGCCGTCGCCCGCGTCCGTCTCGTCCCCGGCACCGGCAAGGTGACCATCAACAAGCGTGACGCCGAGCAGTATTTCGGCCGTCATCAGCTCGTTGAGAACGCCCTTGCTCCCTTCAAGGTGACCGACACCGCCGGTCAGTTCGACGTTATCGCTCTGTGCGATGGCGGCGGCATCTCCGGTCAGTCCGGCGCTCTGCGCCTGGGCATCGCTCGCGCTCTTCTGAACGCTGGCGACTACCGTGCTGACCTCAAGAAGGCCGGTTTCCTTACGCGCGATGCTCGCGTGGTCGAGCGCAAGAAGTACGGCCTCAAGAAGGCCCGCCGCGCTCCCCAGTTCTCCAAGCGCTAAGGTTTTATCTCCTTTCGAGATACAATGTACAAGCGGGGCCTGCCGATTCCTCGGCGGGTCCCGCTTTTCTTTTTCGACTAGGGTGGGCGGTTGCATATCGCCTGCTAGGGAAGGAGCAATCCTATGCCCCAGAACATCTTCGGTACCGACGGCGTCCGTGGCGTCGCCAACGCCGATCTTTCGTGCGACCTCGCGTTTCGCCTGGGCCCCGCGGCGCCCAAGTTCCTTGGTCCGGACATCTGCATCGGCCGCGACACGCGCCTTTCGGGCACCATGCTCGAGAGCGCTCTGACCGCCGGCATTATGGCCGAGGGCGGCCGTCCGCACTGCTGCGGCGTCATCCCCACGCCTGCCGTGGCACTGCTCACCGTTCAGAACGAGCTCGACGGCGGCATCGTCATCTCTGCTTCGCATAATCCGCCGGAGTTCAACGGCATCAAGTTCTTTAGCCGCAAGGGCATGAAGCTTCCAGATGCTGTCGAGGAAGAGATCAGCGCCTGGGTCATGTCCGAGGAAGCCATGGCTGCCGACACGCTGCCGACCGGTGCCGGCGTGGGCCACATCATCAAGATGAAGGACGCCCGCAAGGCATATGTCGATCATGCCATCGATACGCTTGATGGCCTGAGGCTCGATGGCCTGGTCGTTGCCGTCGACTGCGGTCACGGTGCTTCCTGCCAGACTACGCCCGCCGCGCTGCAGCGCCTGGGTGCTACGGTCCATGCTATCAACACCGATTACTGCGGCACCGACATTAACGTTGAGTGCGGCTCTACGCACCTCGAGCCCCTGCGCGAGCTCGTGCTGCGCACCCATGCCGATATCGGCCTGGCCCACGACGGCGACGCCGACCGCGTACTGTTCGTGGACAGCGAGGGCAATGAGATCGATGGTGACTACATCCTGGCTATCTGCGGTTCTGACCTCGCCGCTCGCGGCAAGCTCGCCAACTCCGAGATTGTCTCGACCGTCATGTGCAACCTTGGCTTCTCCATCGCTATGAAGGAGCAGGGCTTCGAGATGGTCCAGACCGCCGTGGGCGACCGCTACGTTCTGGAGCGCATGCTTGCGGACGGCGCCGTCATCGGCGGCGAGCAGTCCGGCCACATCATCTTCCTGGAGCACAACACCACCGGTGACGGCCTGGTGACGGCTCTGCAGCTGCTGGCCGTGCTCAAGCGCACCGGTCGTACCCTCACCGATCTTGCCGGCATCATGAAGAAGTACCCGCAGGTACTCGTCAACGTGCATTCGGACAACAAGGCTGGTCTGGACGATTGCCAGCCCATCTGGGATGCTGTCGCTGCTGCCGAGAAGGAGCTTGACGGCCGCGGCCGCATTCTGGTGCGCCCGAGCGGTACCGAGCCGCTGGTCCGTGTGATGGCCGAGGCCGAGACGCACGAGCTGACCCAGCGCGTTGTCGACGACATCGTCGAGGTTGTCAAGCGCGAACTTCCCTAATGGTCAAAAACCGTTGCCAAGTGGTAAACTGTTAAGGTTATTTTGATTGATTGGTATGTCCGAGGGGGAGCATGTTCACTAAAGTCCTAAGGTCTTTTGGTATGCGTGGTCGAGTCCTTACGCTGGATGCTCCCATCTCGGGCGATGTCATTCCGCTTTCCGAGGTAAACGACCAGACGTTTGCCACCGGCCTTTTGGGCCAGGGCGTGGCGATTCAGCCCACCGGAACGCGTGTGATTGCACCGGCTGACGCGAAGGTCGAGGCTATTTTTCCCACGGGACACGCCGTTGCGCTTAACACGGTCGATGGCTTGGACGTGCTCATCCACGTTGGTTTGGACACTGTTCAGCTCGAGGGCAAGCACTTTACCGTACATGCGCAAGTGGGTGACATCGTCCATAAGGGCGATGTACTCATTGAGTTCGATCGCGAGGCAATTGCTGCCGAGGGCTACGATGTGACGGTTCCCATCTTGGTGTGCAACTCCGTTGAGTTCTCGAGCATCAAAGGCTCCGTTGGTGTGCATGTCGAAGAGATGGACCAGCTCATCGTTGCTCGCGAGCGCTAGCAAGTGCACGTGGCCATTAGCCTACAATTCAAACACGTTTACGGAGGGCGCCCTTGAAAGAGGACGCCCTCCGTGGCAAGATGGGATTTGTCCGAAGCTAAAAGGCTTTGGGTCACCGTGGACGGGCAGGGGCCTCGACGCGGTTAGACACGAGACACATACATTACGCGACCTCGCCCTGGTGGCCGCACACGTTGGTTGCGGCCGACGCGGGCCGCGGGCAAGTGCTTGTAAGGGAGCCTTGCCTCTCTTGTACGAGAAAGGACGCGTAATGAAGATCATTAAAGCTAAAGACTACGAGGACATGAGCCGCAAGGCCGCCAATATTATCTCGGCCCAGGTTATCCTCAAGCCCGACTGTGTGCTGGGCCTTGCCACCGGCTCCACCCCGATCGGTGCCTACAAGCAGCTCGCTGCTTGGTACAAGAAGGGCGACGTCGACTTTGCCGAGGTCAGCACCTACAACCTGGACGAGTATCGCGGCCTTTCGCACGACGATCCCCAGAGCTATCACTACTTCATGCGTGAGAACTTCTTCGATCACATCAACATCGACCTGAACAACACGCATGTGCCCGACGGTTCCAACCCCGACGCCGCCGCTGCCTGCTCTGAGTACGACAAGATCGTCGCCGACGCCGGTTACCCGGATCTGCAGCTGCTCGGCATTGGCAACAACGGCCACATCGGCTTCAACGAGCCCGATGACCACTTCTCCAAGGGCACGCACTGCGTCGACCTCACCGAGAGCACCATTCAGGCCAACAGCCGCCTGTTCGACAGCATCGACGATGTTCCCCGTCAGGCCTACACCATGGGTACCCAGACCATCATGTATGCCCGCATGATCCTGGTCGTCGCCAACGGCGAGGCCAAGGCTCAGGCCGTGCATGACATGTGCTATGGTCCGGTTACGCCCGAGTGCCCGGCTTCGATCCTGCAGCTGCACACCAACTGCGTTATCGTTGCCGACGAGGCCGCCCTTTCGCTCTGCGAGTAGCGCGAATCCTGCGGCTCGACATAGCCTTGCCTAAGGCCTCCGCTTTGCGGGGGCCTTTTTGCTATCCCTTTTTGCCCACTTGACCAAAATCTTGCCGCAAGCTTGACGAATGCCGGATGCCCAACAGCTTGATTCATTCCATACCAGATTCTATGCAAAAATGCCACTAGAAGGTCGTAGACGGTAGCGGGTGCTAGGCGAGTTGAATGACATGGCTGAACCTTGTTCATCTGCGTTACACTGCCGCTTAGATGGGACAAGCTGACAAGCTCATTTACCTGCTTAAAGACCGATTAGTCGGGGGATTAATAACAATCGGCCCTCGCTGTACAAAAACTTGCCGCTTGCGTACCAAAAGACAACCTAAATCACAAGGTCGCTCTATTCATAGCGCGGCTTGTATGGTCTTGCGGCTACAGTGTCCATACGGTCGAGTTGAGGAGCGGGCATGGTAAACGATTTGAGCGGTATAGACGACCTCGAGCTGATGCCGCTGGGCGGAGGCTATATGGTGCGACGCGAACGCTTGATGAATGAGCTTATCGCCAAGGGCCGAAAGGCCGGCATCGTGGTTCTTTATGCGCCCGACGGGTTTGGGAAGACCTCGGTGCTACTGCAGTACACCCATGAGGTTAAATGCGACCCGACGCGAGGCCCCGTGCGGATTATCGAGGCCGATCGTGCCACTGGGCGCGAGGTGTTTATGCAGCTCGAGGTGGTTACCGAAGAACTCAAAGACAAACCGCACTCCCTTATCGCGATTGATAATGTGCCAAACCTCGATCAGCACGATACCGAAGACCTCATCGACAGGATTCGCGGCCTGCGTGCTATGGGGGTAGGGGTCTTTATCTCCTGCCGTCCTTCAAATCGTCAGCTGATTCATGGGCTGGGCGATTCGGTTAAGATCAATGCGCAGATGCTCAAGGTGCATGCCTATGAGTATTCGGCGTGGGCATCGGCGTTTTCGATCAGCACATCGCTCGACTTTTATCAGCTCACGCAGGGCGTGCCCGAGCTCGTTTCGGCATTGCAGACGGGTCTGTATGGCCAAGGCGACGTAGCCGGTCTGCTCGAAAACGAGATTGTCAACGTATATGGCGCGGCACTTGTCGATCTGGCTTCGCTCGACAATAATGCGCTGTTTTGCGTGGCATGTCTCATGGTTTTGATGGGCGAGGGCAATATCGCAGAACTCGAGGCTTGTGGGGTAAGGCTGTCGATGGTCGACCAGTCCTACTTTGTACGCGACTACCCGATCTTTGGCTTGGACCCCGCCGAGCGGAGTTTTACGTGTCTGGGCACGGAGGATAACGGACGCTTGCGCTTACGTAAGTTGGTGGCCGAGGTTCGCCCCGAACTTGTTCCGAGGGCGGCCCGGATTTTGCTTAAGGCGGGCCGATGCGATGCGGCGATGGGCCTGGTGGACGCCTTTTTGGACCGTGAGGCGGTCCTTGAACTTGCTGGGCAGTATGGGGTCGATCTGGCTCTGACGGGGCACGGGGCCGATATCTGCCGAGCAGCGCTGGGCACGATCGATGCCGACGATCCGGCTCCAGAGCCAACGCCTGCCGAGGCACTCGGCGTATATCTGGCAGCGGTCAGCGTGTCCAATACAAAGCTCGCCCGCTATATGGCATCGGTTATCGAGCGCGGGGGCGAACGGGTGCCCTGCGAAATAGACCCTGTTTCATGGAGGGTGGCCCAGACACTGACGGCTGTTTGCTATGGGGACAACGGGCTTGGGCTTCCTACGAATCTGGCCGTGCCAGAAATCGAGACATCCCATACCGCACTCGATATGTTGTCTGCGCATATCGAGGTCAAGCGCTGTCTGACCGAGCGGGGAGATGACGGCGGCGTTCTACAGCAGCTCAAAACGAGCAAGGCCTACGACTGCGAGCTCGATATCGCGGGGATTGTTATACGGGCCGATAGCATGCTGGTGGAGCTCTTTGACGGGTCGTTTGCGGGAACCGACGAGCGCGACGACGAGATGACGGTGGTGCGGGAGGCGCTCGACGTACGCGGGCTTAAGGCGATGGCTATCTGGGTGCGCATGGTGTTGGCGGCACGGCGGCTCCTTTCCGGCTTGCCGGTAACCGACGACGCGGCGTTCAACGAGCTCGATCGTTTTGCCGTGCGCATGCGCGACAACCAGATTCAGCTGTTTGGCCTGTTGCTAGAAGGCTGGCAGTCGCTGGCAGAGGGACGGCCGGTTAATGCAAAGTTCCGTGCGGTCCAAGTGCTCAAACTTGCCGAGGAGTCGATTGCGTACATGTGCGATAACGCATTGCTGCTGGAGCGTGCGGCATATCTGCGTAACACCTCGATGGTTTCGGTGCGCGAGGAAGCGGAGCTGCTCGATATAAGCCAGACGCAGGTTGGTGGCGCAGAAGCCTGGATGGTGGCGCTGCATTTGGCCTGTGCGGGCCGAGACAGCGACCTTGCGGCCTGGATGTCCATGAACCGTGCGGGGATTCTAGAGCCATCGTATCGGCTCTTTGCGCGCCTTGCCATGCATTGTCTGGGCGAGCCGGCGGCCAGGATACGCAAGAAGCTTCCCGTGCGCGAGCTGTCGCGGTACTCGCTGCGCGACGATTTGGAAGGGGAGGGCGAGCGCCTGTTCCAGGCCGGCGAGGTTGAAGCCGTTGATACCATCGACCATATCGAGATTCGCATGTTTGGTGCGTTTCGCGCCGAGCGCGACGGGTTTCCCATCACGGACAAAATGTGGCGCCGCAAGAAGGCGGCGACACTTGCCGAGCGGCTTGCGCTGGGCATGGATGCGCTCGTCGATCGTGAGACGCTGGCCATGGAGCTGTGGCCCCATGCCGAGTTCAATAGCGCCCGCAACAACCTGTACTCGACGATATCGCGCTTGCGGTCGGCTTTGGGACCGACGCCGGATGGCAAGTCGTGTGTGCTCATCCAAAATGAATGCATCGGACTCAACGGCGACTACGTCAAGACCGATGTACGGCTGTTTGACCAGATAAGCCGCGAGGTTTTGGGAAATCGCACGGGTGCGCGCGGGCCCCATTTAGTTGAGCTGTGCCTTAAGATTGAGCAGCTTTATGCCGGACCGCTGTATGTTCCCAATGGCTGTAATCCCACCTACTTTTTGCGCATGCGACGCATTATGCAGTCAAAGTACATCGATTGCATGATCAAGGGAGCAAATGCCGCTCTAGAAGAAAACGATCTGCAGTCGGCGATTTGGCTGGCGGAGTCGGGGCTTCGGCAGGAAACGGCGCGCGAGGATATGGTGCGCTGCGCCATGCGCGTCTACAGTGCGGCGGGGCGGCGGCGCGATATTGTCGAGCTGTACAGCGGGCATATGCACCATCTGAGGGAGCAGGTCAATGGCGTGCCCGAGCCCGAGACGCGGCGTCTATACGAGCGCTTGGTGGAGGGACGGCTCAATCGCGTGCTTGTCGAGCGATAAAAAACGGGTGCCCAAAGTACTTGGGCACCCGTGAGCTTGCTATGTGTTGGCTCGCCGGATCATTGGCTCTTAGACGAGCTTGATCTTCTCGATATCCTTGCGCGAGGACTCGCGATACAGCGAGAACTTGCGGCCGATAACCTGGACGACCTCGGCGTGGCAGCGCTCGGCGAGCTCCTCGGCGGCCTCGCGGGCAGAAAGGCTGGAGCCGTCCAGCACAGAGCACTTAACGAGCTCGTGCTTCTCCAGGTAGGCGACCGTCTGCTCGACGGTGCCCTCGTTGACATCGGACTTGCCGATGATGATGGTGGGGTTGAGGTGATGGGCCATGCTGCGAAGCTGCTTGACCTGGGCTCCTGTCAGTGCCATGGGTTCTCGCTTTCTATGTATGGGGCGCCCCGCGACGGGGCCTTAATCTACGTGAGCTGTCCCACGATAGCGCAGGAACGGCGCGGTGTGGAGCGCGTTTGCCCAGTTCAAAAAGAATGCGGATGCCGAGTGAGTGGGCAGTGCGGGCTGCGAACAGGCTATGAGCTGGGCGCAGAGACCGGCTCCCATGCAATAAACGCCCAACGGACCTTGCGGACGTGGTCGAGCATGTAGCGTCCCTGCGGCACGCCCTTGGAGCCCGGCTCGCCGGCATGGGGATTCTCAATCATGTGTTGAGCGATGTAGTCGCGCAGGCGGTCGATCTTATCCTCGTTTCCATGCTCGAGCATACGAGAAAAGTCCGCCACGCCTGCCTCGAGGTTATCGAAGGTATCGCGACGAGGCGATTCAAAGTACGTAACCTGCGGCAGGGCACCCATCTGAATGAGGATATTAAAAGCATACACAAAGCCATTACTGCAGGTAACCGAGGCGCCGATGGCGTTCATCAGGTGCAGGTCATAGCGCGGGCTGGAGTTGGCGACCATCGTGACAGCGCAACGCCGACGAGCCGTACGATCAAGCTTGGCAAGCGCGCCTTTTAGGTTGGTCGTCGTAACCGACCGACTGGCAAAGGCAACATCCACCGCTTTCGCGACCGGTCCAACCAAATACCAGTCATCATCCCAAGCAAGCTCAAGCGGCGTAATAAGATCTTCGAGCCCGTAATACTCAATGCTGGCATCAAGCGTGCCCAACATGGCAGGAGAGAAGTCGGCAGCAATCACGGAATGCCCAGCCTGAGCAAGCGGAATAGCAATCGACCCAGCCCCACACCCCATATCCAGCACGGACTCGCCGGGCTCAAGCGCCAACATCTTTATAAAATCCCGGGCATAAGGAGCAGTCTCAAGCGGCCGAAAATGCCGAGCCCGCTTATCCCACTCAAAAGAATCATCAGCCCGCCGCCGAGCAGCTTGCAGACGCATCCATTCGCCATTCCAATCCGCAGCAAGCAGCTCAGATTGAATTACACTATCAGCCACGGGCTATCCCCCTCACAACAAAAAAGCGACTCCCCCCAAAAGAAGAGCCGCAACCAGCATATATCAGAAAAAGAACCGTTCCAACGCCAAACCGCCGCACCAGCCAAGTGGTGCAGGAGCGAAGCAACTGCAACCGGGATAGAACCCAACTGAGGTCCCGTTGTGCGGGAGCCCCGGGGAGGGCAAATATATAAGGTCGATCGCGAGTTCCGCACGAGCCGGAGAGCACTTAATGTGCTCTCCGTGCGAGCAGGACTGTCCGAGCAGGCAACCTAATGCCTTTCGGGCAGCCACGGACCAAC
>CAJMOM010000029.1:0-14058 GCA_905215005.1 uncultured bacterium
CGGGGGCAAAGCGTCCCACAGGCGGCGCAGCGCGGGGATCAGGGTATCGGCATCGGTCTGCAAAGGGTCCAGCGTGACCAGCAGCGCCGCATAGGTGGGCACTGTTTCCACCACGCCGGGCAGCTGCGCCGCCTGCACAGCGGCATCCAGCGCCATAACCTGCGCGTTCACCTGTTCACTGATTTCACTGCCGCAGACGGCCAGCACGCCGCTGTCCCCCACGGGGGTAAACTGGATCATAACAAAAATCCCCTTTGCGTCCGGTATTTTGGGGCTGGTCAGGAAGTGTGCTGTATCGCGGGCGCACATTGTGCCCCTACGGTCCCTAAACGTGCCGTTTAGGGTTCACTGCTTCCTGACCAAGGCCAATGTGCCTATTATAGCACAACCTGCTTTATGCCTGCTCAAAAAATTTCTTTGCCAGCACCGGGCCGAACCAGTGGTCCGAATTGTGGGAATACCGCACCGCATACGCCGTGCACTGCCGCATCATGCTGACAATGCCAACGTTCATGCGGGTATCAAACCCATCCACACCCGGCAGCAGCGAGCCGGTCATATCGATCATGCCATTGCGGGAAAGCACCCGCATGACCTCGCTTTCCATCTCCTCCCGGTGCAGGATGTCCATATCCTTTTTCAGGTAGGCCAGCGCGGCCATCAGCGCATAGCAGCCCCAGTCAGAGCAGGTTGCCGTGATGATGTTATCGGTGCTGCTTGCGGCCAGAATGCCGCCGCAGCAGCCGTCCTGGCATTCGCCGGGGGCGGTGAAGGGCACATA
Source organism: uncultured bacterium (assembly GCA_905215005.1). Taxonomy (GTDB): domain Bacteria; phylum Actinomycetota; class Coriobacteriia; order Coriobacteriales; family Coriobacteriaceae; genus Collinsella. The sequence continues at coordinate 782 of CAJMOM010000029.1, forward strand.
TTTTTTAATGTGCTCCCCAATGGTGCCCATGCCGATCTCATTGCCCAGATCGCCGATGGCCACATTGGGCACGCCGCGGGCGCGCAGTTCGTTCCACAGCACATCGCTTTTGGCTTCCAGTGCGGTCACATCCTTGCCCACCGCATTGTGGTAAACACCCTTGGCGTTGCCGCCGCAGGCTTCCACCGAGATCACCGCTGCGGGTAAAATCTTATCCGCCAGCGCTTTGGCCTGGGTGGGGGCTTTGGCCTTATCTTTGGTAAAGGCCACAACGCCAAGGCTCAGCGGCAGCTCCATGGCGGTATCCAGGTCCTCATACACATGCAGACCCACCACATTGCCGCATTTCTTAAAGGCTTCCACGCTGTCCTGCGGGCAGACGATGATCGGCTTTGCCCCAAAGGCCAATACCAGAGACCGCGCCAGCAGGATCGCGCTGACAGAACCGTCCATTTCCGGCACCTTGTGGGGCAGCAATACAAACCCGACCAGGATATACACCGGGTCGCCGGGGTGGATGGCTTTGCACAACGCTTCGGCTGCGTGCATGGCGGTCGGCTCCCCGGTATATGCCCGGCTGCCCGCGTACAAAATGCGGCACACCCCGTAACCGCGGGGGTCCAGACACATGATGGCATCCAGGTTTTCGCCTACATTGCGTTTTTCCAGTTCGTCACGGGTCATGGTGTTTTCCCCCTTTTCAGCCCCACAGACTTTCGCAGCCGGTATAGTCATAGAACTCTTTCAGCACTTCGTCCTGGATGGCTTTCAGGGTAGCGGGGTCCTTGCCGCCGGCGGGCTTGCCCTCAAACTCGCAGGCATGCAGACAGAAGTTGGAGGAGGAGGTCACGATGATCTCATCCGCATCGCGCAGGAAATCCACCGTGAACGGTTTTTCCATCACGGTAATGCCCAGGCGGTAGCAGGCCTGCAGCATATGGGTCTTGGCAATGCCGCGCAAAATCAGTTCATCGTTCGGGTGGGAATAGAAAATCCCGTCTTTCAGCACTGAAACGTTGGAGTGCGCACATTCCGTTACAATATCCCCGCGGTGGAACACGGTCTCGCTCATGCCGGCCAGCTTGGCGCGCTGGGCGGTCATAACGCTGGGCAGCAGGTTCAGCGTTTTGATGTTGCAGTGGTAAAAGCGAGTGTCCTCCTCAGAGTTCAGGCGGATGGGCTTGTCGGGGTCGTTCAGGGTGTTGGGCCGGATGGAAACCCACAGCTTGCCGGGCACGCCTTCCTCATACACATGGTTACGGGGCTCCACACCGCGGGTGACCTGCCAGTATACAAAGTTGACCTTGCTGTCCACCTTGGCCAGCAGGTCGGTCAGCAGCCTGCCCAGCTCGGCCTTGCTCATCGGGATGTTGATATCCAGTGCCTTGGCGCTGGTAAAAAAGCGGTCCAGGTGGTCCTGCAGCAGGTATACCTTGCCGTTCGCGCCAACGGTGGCATCGTAGCAGCCATCGCCAAAAAAGTGAACGCGATCATTGAACGGCACCATCAATTCTTCCGGTGCGCCGATTTTGCCATCATAATATGCAATGGATTCCATTTTCCCTTACTCCTCTCATCTTGGTTGCCTTTATGTTCAGCCGTTATTTGGCTTTCACATCAAATTTCAGTTCAATCACTTTTTTAATCAGCTCCACGCAGTTATCCAGCCCAATGGCGGCGGAATCCAGGCAGAGGTCATAATTTTCCACCCGCTTCCACTGGCGGCCGGTGTGGTATTTGTAATAGCTTTCACGGTAGCGGTCCAGCTTGTCAATATAGTGCTTGGCCTGGCTGCTGCCAATGCCCTGGCGCTTCATCTCGCGCTCCACACGCCAGTCATAGGGGGCATCCACATACACGGTCAGCACGTTGGGCTTATCCCGCAGAACAAAATCCGCCGCGCGGCCCACGCAGATATAGCTTTCCTCGTTCAGCAGCTCCCGCAGCACCTTGGCCTGGTAGTTGAACAGGTTTTCATCGCTGATAAAGTTGCCGCTTTCCGGCGGGATGATGCTGCCGTCATACACCCGTTCCGAAACCCGGTACAGCATGGTTTTGCGGGTGTTCTCATCGGCGCGGGCAAACAGTTCCTCGCTGATGCCGCTGTCCTCTGAGGCAAGGCGCAGCAGCTTGCGGTCATACAGGTCAATGTCAAATGCCTTTGCCAGCTGCTTGCCAATGTAGCTGCCGCCGCCCGAACCACAGGTGCGGGTAATGGCGACTGCAAAATACGGATAATCGGGATACATTTTCCACCCCTCCTTACTGGCCCAGATAGGCTTTCTTCACGCGCGGGTCGTTCAGAAGATCCGCGGCGTTGCCCTCAATGCTGATGTTGCCGGTTTCCAGCACATAGGCGCGGTCCGAGATGGCCAGCGCCATCTTTGCGTTCTGTTCCACCAGCAGGATTGTGATGCCCTGCTTGTTTACTTCCTGAATGATGGCAAAGATCTCTTTGACCAGCAGGGGCGAAAGGCCCATCGAAGGTTCATCCATCAAAATCATTTTGGGCTTTGCCATCAGGGCGCGGCCTACGGCCAGCATCTGCTGCTCGCCGCCGGAAAGGGTGCCCGCCAGCTGGCGGCGGCGCTCTTCCAGACGGGGGAAGCGCTTATACACATCCTTCATCGTCTCTTCCATCCCGGCCGGGTCGGCATAAGCGCCCATTTCCAGGTTTTCTTCCACCGTCATCTGGGGGAAGATATGCCGCCCTTCCGGCACATGGGCCAGCTTGTAGGTAATGATCTTGCTGGGTTCCGCCTTGCGCAGGTCGTGCCCGTCAAACATCACGCTGCCGGACGCAGCTTTTTCCAGCCCGGTAATGGTGCGCAGGGTGGTGGTTTTGCCCGCGCCGTTTGCCCCGATCAGGGATACGATCTCGCCGTCATCCACATGCAGCGATATGCCGTTCAGCGCGTGTACCGCGCCGTAATTGACATGAAGGTCTTTTACTTCAAGCATCCGCTTCGGCCTCCTCCTCTTTGTCTTTGCCCAGGTATGCTTCAATCACATGGGGGTCATTGGCGATCTCTGCCGGTGTGCCGGAAGCGATCGTGGTACCAAAGTCCAGCACCTGGATTCGCTCGCAGATTTTCATGACCAAACTCATGTCATGCTCAATCAGCAACACCGATACCTTGAATTCGCTCCGGATATAATCAATAATCTCCAGCAGTTCCTCCGTTTCAGTCGGGTTCATACCGGCGGCCGGTTCGTCCAGCAGCAGCAGCTTCATGTTGGTGGCCAGCGCGCGGGCAATCTCCAGGCGGCGCTGCTCACCATAGGGCAGGTTGTCAGCCTCCAGGTCCTCCTTGCCGGAAAGATGCACCACCTGCAGCAGCTCTTTGGCGCGTGCGGTGGCGGCGGCTTCCTGCTGCCAGTACGCCTTGGTGCGGAAGATGGCCTGCGGCATGTTGTAGGTCAGTTCTTCCAGCATGGCAGCTTTGACGTTTTCGATCACCGTCATTTTTTTGAACAGGCGGATATTCTGGAAGGTTCTGGCAATGCCTGCATGAACGATCTGGTGGGTCTTTTTGCCGTTCATCCGCTCACCATTCAGGTAAAGGGAGCCTTCGGTCGGCTTATACACACCAGTGATCAGGTTGAACACGGTGGTTTTGCCTGCGCCGTTGGGGCCGATCAGCCCCACCAGCTCGGATTCGCCGATTTCCATATTAAAATCATCCACGGCTTTCAGGCCGCCAAACTGGATGCCAAGGTGCTGGCATTTCAAAACGGGTTGTGCCATGGTTCAGGCCCCCTTTTCTGCTTTTGCTTTTACCGTGCCGCGGCCGGTCAGTTTTTCCAGCACGCGGGTCAGGCTGAACTCCCACCGGCCAAAGATGCCGCCGGGACGGAACAGCATGACCAGCACCAGAACCACCGAGTAGGCCAGCATGCGGTAGGTAGAAAATTCACGCATCAGTTCCGGTAAAGCGCTCAGGAACGCTGCGCCGATGATGGAACCGGTCAGCGAACCGGTGCCGCCGATGATCACTTCGCTCAACAGCTCTGCGGAATAGTTAAAGTTGAAGTTGGTGGGGATCATTGCCGTCATGTAATGGGCATAAATACCGCCGCCGATGCCGGCAAAGAATGCGCTGATGGCAAAGGTCATGACCTTGTAATAGGTCACGTTGATGCCGGAAGCCGAAGCCGCGATGTAGTCCTCACGGATGGCCTGCACGGTGCGGCCATATTTGCTGCGGACGAACAGGTACATGATGGTAACGCAGACCACCATGATCCAGAATACCCGCGGGAAGGTGGACAGCTTGAGGATGCCGCTCATTGTTTTACCGCCGCCGGTGATGGAAAAGTTGCAGAAGCAGACGCGGATGATTTCGGCAAACGCCATGGTGACAATGGCGAGATAGTCGCCGCGCAGGCGCAGCGCCGGGATGCCGACCAGTACGCCCATGATGCCCGCAGCCAGGCCGCCGACCAGCAGCGCGATCAGGAACAGCCCCAGATCCGAAAGCCCTTTGCCTGCCAGCGCGCCGGATACAATGGCGGAGACATAAGCGCCGACCGAAACAAACCCCGCATGCCCCAAGGAGAACTCGCCCATAAAGCCAACTACCAGGTTCAGCGATGTGACCATGATGATGGTGTAGCAGGCGGTGGTGCAGATGCCCTGAATATAGGTGGTGGAGGTGCCGAACGCATTGGCGGCGAACAGCCCTGTCAACAGGGCAAACACCAGCGCCACGCCCACAGCGTTCAAAAGATAGGAGCCTTTTATTTTTTTACTCATTGCTCTGCTCCCTCCCTTACACTTTTTCGCCGGTGTTCTTGCCCAGGATACCGGCGGGCTTGACCAGCAGGATCACGATCAATGTGCCGTAAGTAACGGCTTCGTACCAGCCGGGGGCAAACAGCTTGACAAAAATTTCAATCAGGCCGACCAGAATGCCGCCGATCATGGCGCCGGGGATGATGCCAATGCCGCCCAGAACTGCGGCGATGAAGGCTTTCATGCCCATCATGGAGCCCATATCGGTGGTAACGCGGGGGTAAGTGGAGCAGTACATCAGCGCTGCCACCGCTGCCAAACCGGAGCCGATGGCAAAGGTCAGGGTGATGATCTTGTTCACGTTGATGCCCACCAGGGTGGAAGCATCCTTATCCTGCGGGACGGCGCGCATGGCCTTGCCCAGCTTGGTCTTTTTTACAAACAGCTGCATGCAAAGCATCATCGCAACGCCGATGCCAATGGTCAGCAGCACGTTCAGCGGCAGCGATACCCCGCCGACCGTAATGGTGGGCAGGCTGAAAATAGCCTGCACGTTGTGCGGCTTGGCGCCAAACAGCACCATGGCCAGGTTTTCCAAAAAGATGCTCATGGCCAGTGCGGTAATCAAGGCGGACATGGGCCCGGCCTTGCGCACCGGGCGGTAAGCCAGGATCTCAACCAGCACACCAACCAGCGCGCACACCGCAACGGCCACAATCACGGCCATCCAGGCGGGCATTCCCGCATCGACCATCATCGGGATGGTGTAAAACAATGTGTAAGCACCGATCATGATAAAATCGCCGTGGGCAAAGTTGATCATGCGGATGATACCGTAAACCATGGTGTAGCCCAACGCGATGATGGCGTAGACGCTGCCCATGGACAGGCCGTTGACCAGGTATTGGATAAAGACCGTCATGTTCCACATCCCCCTTTCGAATAGGTTTCCAGTTAATGTATGAAACAGGGACGTTACACTGTCCCTAGATACCAAGCAAGCAGGGAAGGCCAAAACCTCCCCTGCTTGGGATCAAAACCGCTCTATGTAAGGCGGCCAATTAGGCCTGTACGTACTTGCCGTCGGTGATGACGTACGCCGTGGGCTCCTTCTGGACCTGGCCCTTATCGTTCCAGGTGAGCTTGCCGGTCAGACCGTCAACGGTAATCTTGAGCATAGCCTTGGACAGCTTCTCGGCGGCCTCGGTCGGATCGGCGTCGACACCAAGACCGGCCTCCTTGACGGCCTCGGCCACCGCGTGCACGCCGTCGTAGGCGTCGGCGGCAAACTGGTCGGGGGTATCGCCGTACTTATCCTTGTAAGCGTTAACGAAGTCGGCGTTCTTCTCGTCGTCGGCGGAGAACGGGGTCATGAGCAGCAGGCCCTCGGCAAGAGAGGTATCGAAGCCCTCAACGCCCAGGATGCCGTCCATGCCGTCGCAGCCCATCATCTTGACGTCGTAGCCCATGTCCTTGGCGTTCTTGAGCAGGACGGACGCCGGCGTGTAGTAGATCGGCGCAAAGATCATGGTGGCGCCGGCCTGCTTGGCCTTGGTCAGCTGGTTGGTAAAGCTCGTGGCGGAGTCGTCCTTAAAGGTCTCCTCGTCAACAATCTCGAGCTTGGACTCAGCGGCCTGGGCCTTAAAGGAATCTGCGATGCCCGAAGAATAGGCGTCGCCGGAGTTATAGAACAGCACGAACTTCTCGTCCGCATACTTCTGCGCCAGGAACTTGGCAGCGTTGACACCCTGGTTGGGGTCGGTGAAGCAAACCTGGAAGACGCAATCCTTGCCGTCGGTGACGTCCTCGGAGGACGCGGACGGGGTGATCATGAACGTCTTGGGGTCGTTACCGCACTCGGCGGCAACGGCAACCGACGCACCCGTGGTGGTCGGGCCGACGAGGGCCTGCATGCCCCAGTCGAGCAGGGTGTTGAAGGCGTTGACGGCCTTCTCGCCGTCGGCCTGGTCATCCTCGGCCTTGCTGGCAAGCGGCAGCTCCTTGGTCGAGAAATCCTTGCAGCCAAGCTCGACACCCTGGGTAACGGACTTGCCGTAGGACGCGTTGGCGCCGGTCAGCGGGCCGATGGTACCGATCTTAAACGAAGCGTCGCTCGAAGCGGAACCGCTGTCGCCGCCGTTGGAGGAGCAGCCAGCTAGAATGGACATCGCCCCCAGACCTGCTGCGCTCGCGATAACGCTCCTGCGATTCATAACAGGGTTCAATGACTTACCGGTGAGGCTCGACATGCGGCTCTCCTCTCAAATCTCGTCGGGTTTCGGTTACCCGACAGGCCATCCTTCGCCGTGTTCGGCGTTCGCAAAATACTAGACGCTTTAGTTAAGGAAAGTGGCGATTATTTCAACTTTTCTTTTGTTTTGCCCATTTATCCATAATTCTGCGTATTCCTGTCGGTTTATGCAGTTTAGCCACTTTATTGTGTGAAAGTAATGTTTCCGTTCTGTTACAGGCGTCCTTGCCTTGCATAAAACGGCCCCACCGGTCTCGTTATATGCACTTAGGCGGCGATGTACTTGCCGTCCTGAATCACATAGGCCGTAGCGGGCTTTTCGACTTGGCCCTCGTCGTTCCACGTCAGCTCGCCCGTCAGGCCCTCGATCTTGATCTTGCGCATGGCCTTGGCAAGGTCGCCGGCGATGTCGGCACCGTCAGCCGTAATGTCGATGCCCACCTTATCGATAGCCTCGGCGATGGCGTGGACGCAATCGTAGGCGTCGGCGGCAAACTGGTTAGGCGTCTCGTCGTAGGCATCCTTATAGGCCTTGACGAAGTCGGCATTCTTCTCATCGTCGGCGGAAAACGGGGTCATGAGCATATCGTCGGCGATCTCACCCGAGACGGCGACGGCAGCACCGGTCGTGACGGGGCCGACGAGCGCCTGCATGCCCCAGTCGCACAGGGCAAACCTTATGGTGCAAACGTTGACAGTTTGTTACGGAAGTTCGTTTGTAGCGAGCATGTTTCCAATGTTTCCGCAGCGTTTCGGGGGTACCGTTTTGTGCGACTCCTGTTGCCTGGCGAGCACGCGCCCTCGGTTCACGCTAGAATGCACTCAACCTTTAAGCGGTTAATCCATCCATAAGATGCACGAAGGAGCTATCTATGAGCGAACCCCTGCGCACCGTGAACGTCGGCCTCATCGGTCTGGGAACCGTCGGCGGCGGCGTGGCCCGCCTGATCAAGAGCCACCACGATGAGTACCTGGCAGCCTACGGCATCGACCTTAAGCTGACCCGCGCCTGCGCGCTTGCTTGGGAGCAGGCCGAGGCAGCCGGTATTGAGCGCGAGGCCTTTACGAGTGACTGGCACGATGTCGTCACCGACCCCGCCGTCGATATCGTCGTCGAGCTGATCGGCGGCGAGCATCCCGCAACCGAGATCTTCACCACTGCCTTTGAGCACGGCAAGCACGTCGTCTCTGCCAACAAGGCCCTGCTGGGCCGTCATGTCGAGACGCTCGCCGAGAAGGCGCGCGCGTGCGGCGTGCAGATTAAGTGCGAGGCCAGCTGTGGCGGTGGCATCCCCATCGTGAGCACGCTCGAGCACGACCTGGTGGGCAACAAGATCCTGACCATCGCCGGCATTCTCAACGGTACCACCAACTATATCCTGTCGCGCATGGACGCCGAGGGCGCCGATTACGCCGATGTGCTTGCCGACGCGCAGGCCAAGGGCTATGCCGAGGCCGACCCGTCCGCCGACGTCGACGGCTTCGACGCCGCCAGCAAGACGGCAATCCTCGCTTCCATCGGCTTTGGCACCCGCGTGACCACCGACGATGTCTACCAACAGGGTATCCGTACCATCGGCGCCGAGGACATCGCCCAGGCCCGCGAGCTCGGCTACACCATCAAGCTGCTGGGCATCGCACGCAACACCGACGCCGGCGTCGACGTCCGCGTGCATCCCACGCTCATCCCGGCAGACCATATGCTCGCCAAGGTCAACGGCGCCATGAACGCCGTCTACGTGGTGGGTGACGCCGTGGGCGAAACCATGTTCTACGGTGCCGGCGCAGGCTCCTTCCCCACCGCGAGCGCCGTCGTGGGCGATATCCTGTCGCTCTCCGAGCAGATCAGCCGCGGCGTGGCTCCGCTGCCCGAGATTGAGCCCTATGGTCACAATCTCGCCTTTAAGCCTATGGACGAGCTCCAGACCAAGTACTATGTGCGCCTGAAGGTCGCCGACCGCGTGGGCGCCCTGTCCGAGACGGTCGACATCTTTGCCAAGCACAACATCTCGATCTCGCTCATCAACCAGGTCGAGGACGGCAAGTCGGGCGTCAGCGATGCCTGCTCGGTCATCTTCCTGACGCACCGCGCGCTCGAGAAGGACGTCCAGGCTGCCGCCGCCGAGCTTGCCGGCGTCGACTGCGTGGCCGAGGTCGCCAACGTCCTGCGCATCGAGGACGTTGAGGCTTGGACCGAAGGCGTCATGGCGAACTAGTTCGGTTTACACCCCACAACGCATTTGCTCGAAGGGCTCCCGTCCGATGTGGGATGGGAGCCTTTTTGTCTCCTGCCCTAAGCACAACGACAGGGCACATTTGCGCGAGCCGCTCATCGGTAACGCGGGCTACCGTTCACCGATATGCAAACACGGCCGATTCCGGTTACGGCTACGCTGTGCTGCGAATGTCCGCCCGCGATGAGAGGAAATACCATGTTGCTCGAGGGCAAGAAAGCAATCATCACCGGAGGCACGCGCGGTATCGGCTATGCCATCGCCTGCCGTTTTATCGAGGAGGGCGCCTCCGTCACTGTCTTTGGCTCGCGTCAAGAGACCGCCGATGCGGCCGTTGAGAAGCTGACAGCCGCCTATCCCGACGCCAAGGTCTGGGGCCGCTCCTGCGACCTCACCTCACTCGAAGCCGTGACCGAGGCCTTTACCCAGGCTGCATCCGACATGGGCGGCTTGGACACGGTCGTCAACAATGCCGGTATCTCCCAGCGTTCACCCCTCTTGGACTACACGGCCGAGGAGTTCGCAAAGGTCATGGACCTTAACGTCGTCGCCGTCTTTAATGGCCACCAGGCTGCCGCCAAGATCATGACCGAGGCCGGCCACGGCGGCACCATCACTACCACAAGCTCGATGGTCGCCAAGTACGGCCAGCCCTCCGGCGTCGGTTACCCCACGTCCAAGTTTGCCGTCAACGGTATGGTCCAGTCACTCTCGCGCGAGCTCGCCCCTATGGGTATTCGCGTCAACGCCGTTGCCCCTGGCGTGACTAAGACTGACATGGTCGCCAACCTGCCCGAAGAGGTCATCAAACCCATCATCGCCACTATCCCTCTCGGCCGCATGGGTGAGCCCGAGGACGTCGCCAACGCCTTCGTTTTCCTAGCGAGCGACATGTCCTCCTACGTCACGGGCGCCGTGCTCCCCGTCGACGGAGCCGCCCGCTCTTAAGGGACCACAAGCCTCAGCTCCCAGCCTCAACATAGTCCAACAAAGAAGGCGCGCCGTCTGCATCAACTGCAGGCAGCGCGCCTTCTTCTGTTTGAAAGGGAAGCTGTGTCCCGCAGTCCCGACTCAGACCGGGACGCAGCTTCCCTCAGGGCCATGTTTCGGAAAGAGCGCCCCGTTTTGAACGCCGATTCTGGGATACCGTTTCCGCAACGGGTCTCTCGCGGAAACTGCATCCCACTCTGAGCGCCCATTCCGGGACACAGTTTCCCAACGGCCCCCGTTTCGGAAACCACATCCCGTTCCGAGCCTTCAAAGCGGGACGCGGCTTCCCCGAGAGAGTATCGACTACCTGCCGTCGTCGTCCTCGGCTTCTTCTCTTGCATAGAGCTCCAACATGCGGCGGCGGTATTCGCGCACGGCGAGCTTGGCGCGCTCCAGGCGGCGACGCTCGCGCGGGGTCAGCTCGGACGGGTCGACCTCATCACCATAGGTCTTATCGGCAAGAAGATGCGCCGCGTCCACGATGCGGGCATCGATGTGGCCGCTCGCCGCCTCGGCGGAAAGACGCTCGGCAATCGTATCGAGCGTAGGCAAGCCCTCGAATACGCGACCATGGCCATGCGAAGTCAGCAGCTCGTGCTCACGTGCGAGCAGGCTCGCCAAATCGTGATGGGCGCGCAGGATGTCGAGCGCATCGGATGGATGCTCGGCAACTTCTGCCACGGCGGCGACCGGCGCGGCGTCGACCACGCGGTAGAAGAGCTGCGCGAGCAACGGCATCAAGAACACCGTGATGGCACCGGCAGCAACCATGACCGACGCAATATCTTGCGACAGCGCGCCCGCGTTGACGGCAACGCTTGTCACGGCAACGATGATCGGCAGGGCCGTGGTGCAGTACAGGGCCACGGTAATGCGACCATACGCCGACACATCGCGCGTCGCAGGACAAATGCTCATAGAAATAAGTATGGGCACGGCACGAATAATCAACAACGCCACGATAAAGCCCACGAGCAGACCCGGGCGCGACGCCACGGCCGTCAGATCGATCTTTGCGCCCGATACGGTAAAGAATACCGGAATCAAAAAGCCGTAGGCCAGGCCATCAAGCTTGGTCTCGAGCGTATGGTTGCCCTCGGGGATGATGTAGCGCAAGACAAAGCCGGCGGCAAAAGAACCCAACACGATGTCGAGATCAAAGACGGCCGAGAACGCCACGAGCGTGACCAGGATGAGCACCGTCAGGCGCACGAAGGTCTGCGACGTGGTATCGGCGCGTTCCTCGACAAACGCAAAGAAGCGACTGCCGACGCGCTTGGAGCGGCTCGGGACCACGGCCAGCAACACGCAGACCACCGCAAACAAGCCAAGGATTACAAGCGTTTGGATGCCGGTGCGGGCAGACAGCAGCACCGACATGGCAAGCACAGGGCCGAGCTCACCCCAGGTGCCATACGCGAGAATCGAGTCGCCCACGCGCGTGCCAGTGAGCGAGCGCTCACGCATGATGGGCACGAGCGTGCCGAGCGCCGTCGAAGTGAGGGCAAGCGTCACGGCGATACCGTCGAAATGACTGACTGAGAACCACGGGGTAAAGCGCACGGCAAGCCAGGCGATACCAAACGTGACGACCCACGTCGCCAAGCCGTAGCGCCCCTCGACGCCCGTGATGCTCTTGGGGTCGATCTCAAAGCCGGCAAGCAGGAACAAGAAGGCCAGGCCCAGCTCGGACACAAGCGAGACCTCAGCATCTACATGGATGACGCCGAGCATATGGGGTCCCAGCACCGCGCCGAGCACGAGCAAAAAGACCGTCTCGGGAACAGGTTTTCCGGGAATCGCCGAGGCGATAAAAGGACTCGCAAAGGCCACGAGTGCGATGATGGCGAGCGAAACGAATGCCATGTGATGCCTTTCTCTTGTTTGCGCTTCACTGTAGCACCCTCGCCGTCCTCAACGCGCCGCGAGCTGTCGTATCATAGTGAGGTTTACAAACATGTGGCTCAAGGCGACCGCGAGGCTTGCCCCGTAAACCGACCGCTGCCGCATACCGTACCGTACGCCCAACCGATCAGGAAGGCAGGAACCAATGGTCTCTCGTATCTACGTGGAGAAGAAACCCGGGTTCGACGTCGAGGCTCAGCAGCTCAAGGGCGAGCTGACCGAAATTCTCGGCATCAAGGGCATCGAGGCCCTGAGGATCATCAACCGCTACGACGTCGAGGGCATCGACGAGGAGCTTTTCCGCTCCTGCGTGCCGACCGTCTTTAGCGAGCCCCAGGTCGATGTGACCTACGACGAGCTCCCCGCAAGCGATGGCGCCGTCTTTGCCGTCGAATTCCTGCCTGGCCAGTTTGACCAGCGCGCCGACTCCGCCAGCGAGTGCGTGCAGCTCATCAGCCAGGGCGAGCGCCCCGCCGTGCGCTCCGCCAAGGTCTATATGATCTCGGGCGCTCTGGACGAAGCCGCCATCGATGCCATCAAGCACTACGTGGTGAACCCCGTCGAGGCGCGCATCGCCTCGCTCGACCTGCCCGAGACGCTGTACATGGAGACCCCCGAGCCCCAGCCCGTCGAGGTGCTCGACGGCTTCCGCGAGCTCGACGAGGCCGGCCTTGCCGCCTTTATTTCCGAGCGCGGCCTTGCCATGGACGAGGCGGACATCGCCTTCTGCCAGCAGTACTTCCGCGATGAGGACCGCGACCCCACCATCACCGAGATCCGCGTGATCGACACCTATTGGTCCGACCACTGCCGCCACACCACCTTCGGCACCGTCCTGGATGACGTGACGATCGACGACGCCGTGGTGCAGCAGGCCTTCGACCGCTACATGGAGATGCGCCACGAGCTCGGTCGCGACGCCAAGCCCGTCTGCCTCATGGACATGGGCACCATCGGCGCCAAGTACCTCAAGAAGACCGGCGTCATGACCGATGTCGACGAATCCGAGGAGATCAACGCCTGCACCGTCAAGGTGAAGGTCGATGTCGACGGCGAGGACCAGGACTGGCTGTTCCTGTTTAAGAACGAGACCCACAACCACCCGACCGAGATCGAGCCGTTCGGCGGTGCCGCCACCTGCGTGGGCGGCGCCATCCGCGAC